>JBJKSS010000500.1:0-3859 GCA_046703745.1 Spirochaetota bacterium | reverse complement strand
CCCTGACACCTCTCAAGACCGCTGGCCGTGAGATACCTAACATCCGGGATAATTCAGCTTGAGAAACTACCAAGTTTTAACCTCCCTGTTAACTCTTTCAGCATAGTTAACACTCGAATTTTTTTAGCAAATATGCGAGGGGGTGAGCCTAGCGTACTATAATTCCACCCCAGCTCGATATTGCGCTAGAACATCATTCGCATAACGCCCCGTTTGTTGCTGTAGCCTTCGATATAGCGCATAATCAGCATCGTAATTTTTTCCGTAAGTTAGCGAATTTGTTCTTTTCATTTTTTTTCCTCCAAATAAAATTTTTAGTAAAAAAAAGCGTCTAAAAAACTATTCAAAAAACATGGATAGAAATTTCTTTCTATACCAGGCTTTGAAACAGTTTTTTAAACGCTACATTCTAAGCGCCGTAAAAAACAGCGCTGTTGCCTCTAAGGACGCTTTTCACATTTAAAAAGTAATAATAATTAAAAATATAAGCTATTATAAAAAGTTTGTCAAGAACCTTTTTTAAAAAGGTTAATTTTTTATTATGATTTATTTTTTTTATTAAGTCAATCATTGTCTGGTATTTTTTTATTTTATTACAAATTATTTACATTTATTTTTTTTTATATTGATTATGAAAGATACTTATAATATAATAAAAAGATCGATATAAAGGGGCGCCATGATGAATAAAAAATACATATCAAGTGAAACGAAAAAGCAATTGAAGGTATTAAAAGATTATAAATCGAAGGTGTCCGCTTACACACCCGAACAGGCAAAGCAGGCATTAATTAAGACCGGTATTTATCAAAAAAACGGTCAATTAAAGCCTTGCTATAAATAATGTCAAATGATATTCAGGATTTATATAATATCTCACCTCAATACATAATTGGTTTTCATGGTTGTGATAAAAGTGTAGCAGATAAAATTATTCATGGCGATGATGAATTGCATTCAAGCTGTAATGATTATGACTGGTTAGGGCATGGACAATATTTCTGGGAAAACGATTATTACAGGGCATTGGAATTCGCCAACCATTTAAAAGAAAATCCCAGGATAAGCAGGGTTAAAATTGAAAATCCCGCAGTCATAGGGGCAATTATCAGTTTAGGGAATTGTTTTGACCTTACGAAAAGGGACTCGATTCTATTATTAAAAAAATCTTATGAAATATTCAAACAGTTGACGGAATATTCAGGGCTTGAATTACCGGCGAATAAGACGGGCTTTAAGGATGATGAAGATTTTTTAAAAAGGTTTCTTGATTGTGCCGTTATTGAATATTTTTTTTCGATAGAGGATAATTCAAAATTATATGATAGTGTCAGAGGCGTGTTTATTGAAGGCAAACCAATTTATAAGGATGCAGGATTCAAGGAAAAAACTCATATTCAGATTTGTATAAGAAATCCGAATTGCATTAAAGGTTATTTTTTTCCGAAAAAAGTTAAAGGTGAATGTAAGCTCGTTTAAAAATCTTGTCGCGCACAATTGAGATTCAGGATTATTTGCAGGCACAAATTTGCGATGATAAATACAACATAGACAATTCATTTCTTCAATTTTTTTAAAAAATTTCCGAGGCCCGTATGAGGCCCCGCTTTAGTATTTTAAGCAATAAATAGCAACATTAAACAATCAAAAAAAAGCAATTCAGGCGATTTAAAGCCTTTTGCTTTCATTAAAAAGTGTATGCAACAAAATATCAAGCAATACCTAACAATATAAATCAATATCTTTCGTTTTCAGTGTGTTTAATCACCTCTAACCGACTGGGGGGCAAGGGGTCGGCCGTTCAAATCGGCTCACCCCGAATATTTAAATAGCGGCATATCATAAATTATAGTTATAAAATTTTGTATTTTCCCCTTGAATATGAAAAATACATATCAAATGAAACAAAAAAACAATTAAAGATATTAAAAGAATATAAACCAGTCCATATATACCTATACCCCTGAGCAGGCAAGACAGACTTTAATTAGAACAGGCATTTATCAAAAAAATGGCCAGTTGAAACCCTGTTATAAATAATGTAGAGAAATCCCCAAATTAAGCAAAGTCAAAATTGAAAATTCCGCTGTCAAAAATGTGATTGTCGGTATTTCACTTCACCGGAGGATATTAATTCAATATTTATAATTCCCTTAATAGCTACTGAAGGGGAAAAAATCTATCATTAAAAAACGCAGGATTTCAAGAATTAAAACGTCTTATAATATAAATTAAATATTTATTTTAACAGGGGATTTACATGCTCAAGAAAAAAATCAAATCAGTATTTACATTATTGTCAGTTTTTATTATCTGTTGCTGCAGTACGCCATCCGGCGGGGGATCTAACAGAAATAGCAACTCTTATCAGGACGGCGCTTCCGGAATAATAAATGTATCTGGAGCCAATCCGAAGACAATCAATACACTTTATGGACAGAATTATTGGTGCTGGAGTAATTTCGGAAACCAGATTAGTGGAACCGAAGATATAGTTTCAAAACTTAACCTGAAAGTATTGCGCTCAGGCGGCTATAACAGTGACTCACAGATGAGCAACGGATTTGATCCTTTCGATTATTCACTGATTGACAGGTATGTTGCATACTGCAGGTCAATAAATGCCGAACCTATCCTGCAGGTGCCATTGTTAAAAAATATGTCAGGCGGACAGGCAACTGCACAGGATGCCGCAGATATGGTTACATACTGCAACATTACAAAAGGATATAAAATCAAGTACTGGGAAATAGGGAATGAACCCGATCTTTATTCCGATAGTGGGGACAGAGCCGCCTATACAGTTACCGATCTTTGCAATGACTTCAAATCTTTCAGCACTTCAATGAAGGCGGTTGACCCTACGATCAAAATTATCGGGCCTGACTTCAGTTGGAAATATTATCCAGGTTCCGGTGAAGATGACTGGATGACTCCATTTATTCAAAACTGTAAAGGGTATTTTGATATTGTTTCAATTCATTATTATCCATTCTCTGCAGACCAATGCACGATCTCCAATGCAATGGCTGATGCAGGTTATTTCAGGAAACTGCTTCAAGCCCTGCGTTCTCTTTTTGATGCAAACGGTCTGTCAAACATTCCTCTTGCGATTACAGAATCCAACATAACATGGGACGGTGACCCATCTCACAGCATTTATGAATGTTCTCCGCAGACATTTTATGCAGGGCTCTGGCTGGCTGATAATCTCGGCTCAGTCCTGGAGAATAACCTGTGGGCCGTCTGCTACTGGAGTTTATGCGAAGCCTGGACGCTGGATTTCATCGATGAGAATTCAAAACAGCCCAAGCCTAATTATTATGTCTATCAGATGTTCACCAATAATTTTGGATCAAGTCTAATCAGTGCAACCTTTCCTCAAGGATTTTCGGTATATGCCAGCAGGAATGCATCAAATGATCAGACAATTTTAATTGTGATTAATAAAAATTGTACGAATAATCAGGAGACGATTAAATTTACAGGATTTAATAAATCATTGAAGGACAAGTCATATTATTTTCCGGCATACTCAATAACATGCCTGACAATACCTGATAATGGAAGCTCAATGAAGGTTGAGAGTTATACCAAAGATATTGCAGATAACGGTAAACCGCCGCAATTATCAAATTAATTATAAGTTTTGTATGGGGGTCGGCCGTTCAAATCGGCTCACCCCGAATATTTATTAATCAGCAAAAGTACAGTATTCCCTTTCTTGCAGGATTGCTGCTGATTTCATTCAGGAATGTTTCGATATATTCAAATGAACCGTGATATTTTATGTTCCAGCCTGTAGAATGATCCTTATTCTGGTTATGCGGATCGATCAGCACGGGTATGATCCCGTTTG
>JBJKSS010000499.1:0-9843 GCA_046703745.1 Spirochaetota bacterium | reverse complement strand
ATTCTGAATATCGTACAACGTTGATTCCTTTTCCCACGACGCCCTTATCCTGTCGGCTATCGACCTGATATTCATTATCGTGCTTTCCCCAAGCGTTTTGGAGAGGAATGCGATATTTTCCTCCGGATTTTTACCGAGCATTGCCGGCTTGAAAACAGATGAATTGATGTTTTCCAGAAGACCGTAAGTGCCGGCATTGGGCTCGTCATTTTTGAAAACAGGCAGAATTTCCTCGGAAATTATCCTGGTCACGGCTTCAGGATAGCATGTGGCCAGATAAACGAGAAGCTCACCTATCTTGTCTTCGGTTTTCCTGGATTTATTTTGATGAATATCATGGGCACGCTTTTTGATGTTATCAACGGTTTCCTGTCTCGTCTTGCCGGCCCTTTCCTGCATTTTTTCCGCTATCTTCTGCTCTTTCTTGATGTCTTCCCTGATTTTCTGCTCGGCTATAATTTCCTTCGAAGACTTGTTTGTCATTGAAGACTTGTTGTTTCCGAATTTTTTAATTTCTTCTTCGGTAAACCCGTTCCTGTTTTCGTCGCTGAAATCCAGCACCTTTTCATCGTCATTGACCGCCGCATCGTCAATATTAAAATCGGCTTCATCCGGACCGGCGGCAGACGATTGAATATCACTTTCATTTTCGGATGAAACAATGCCCGGCGGTTCGTCGATGCCTGCTGCCGGCTGATCGATATTTTCAACGGAGTTTTCACCTGCATCTCCGGTACCCGGCTGCTGATCTATGTTTTCAGAATTTTTCTTACCTGCATCACCGATTGGGGATTTTTTTAACCCGTTATTTTTCCTGTCAAATTCATCATTGCTCAAAACCTTATCATCGATTGTCTTCTCGCCGGCACCCGGTTCATTTTCAACCAACGACTCACTGCCGGCTGTTCCGATATCTTCATTACCGGTGATATCCGGAAGGGATTCATCGCCGGTATAAGGCGTTGTATTCACCTGGGGCTGATCTACGTCCGGAGGATTGACAACCGGTTTTTCCCTGTTCTTTTTGCCCAGGTCATCGATCAGTCTGGCAATGACTGCATCCGTTATATCAAAAGTTTCCCTGTATTTTACCGCATTCTCGTCAACGGATGTCTTGAATTTCTCAAGGTATTTTATCCTCACCCCGGCCGGCCTGTCCTGATGCAATATAACGAGTGAGTAATACGCAATCATTTCGTCGGAAATGCCAAGGATGCTTTTAAGATAAACGCCGTCATCGGATTTCGAGGTTTTCAGAAGATAGAGAAATTTTTTCTTGTCCTGAGCACCCAGCGTCACCCTGCCGGCCAGGGATTTCATCCATTCTCCCGGCTCATCGGAATCCGCTGCAAACAGGTAGAATAAAAGTTTCCTCTGCGCCTGCATGAGCTCCCCTGCTTCATTGTCCATATCCATCTGGTTTTTTATGAATCCCTGCCTGCCACGGGAAAGCTCCATCGCCTTGCCGGCGAGTTCGTTGATATCGGTATAAACAGGAGTGCCCATCAGCCTGTTTTTTTTCTCTTCGATCTTCCCGTCAATATAATCCTTCACCTTTTCGTACTTCTTCCAGTTTTGTCTTGTCTTCAGGTAATTCAATCCCTCATCATCGGATTTTCCGCTGAACGCGCTGTCAATCAGCTCTTCGTTTATATCTTCTTCCCTGACTGACTGTTCCTGCTTCAGATTCTGTATCAGGTTGTTTATTACGGGCCTGATGTTTTTATATTCTTCATCGGAGAGCCTTTCCTTCAAATACCTGAGTTTGTCTTTTGCCTGATCCAGCCCGTCGAGCAATTTGCGGATGAGCCCTCCTTCCTGGCCCTGCATCTCCCTGATTTCACCGATCTGTCTTTCAAGGAATTCCGTTATGTGATCCCTGTTGCTGTAATCGTTTTTTATCCAGTCCTCCAGCTTTCCGATTTTGGCCTCGACGGTAATAAGCGGCTCGATTTCCTTTTTCATCCTGCGCACAACTTCTATTATTTCCGACAGTTTGGTCCTGGAGTCTGCATCCTTCGTGTTTTTCATGGCGATCACGAAGCCTTTTTCCCTGCCTTCATAATCATAATCACCGGCATTAAAAATATTTTCCAGAGTGTCTATCTTTTCAGAAAATTCCCCGTCTTCATTTATTATTTTACCGATGTAATCTTCGGGCTTGTCGTTTTTTATGTATTCGTCCCGGGTCTTCAGTTTTTCAATGCTTTCGCTCACGCCGTGAAGAAGGTTTTCCGCATTGGCGATTAACGTCTCTAATTCGCCGTCATCGCGATCCAGACTTGGAACGGGACTGTCAACGCGAGTATTTCGAAGCGATCCGCGTTCCAGTTTGAAGAATGATATGTCGTTGTTGATTTCCTCGATGATGAATTCGAGATCGTCGACGGCAACATCCCTGCTGTTGACGCCGTGCCTGATGCCGGCGAGCTTGCTGTTCACGCTCTCTTTTGCATAACTGCCTTTCTCGGGCTCATTCAGCCCCAATAACTGTGCAACATCGACAAGCGCTAGCTCGCCGTCTTCCAGCCCGGCGAATTCCTCGATCGCGGCATCCGGTACAGGCATGACCTTTTCCCTGAAATTTTTTGCGTTGTAGTTTATAATCGAAACATAATTCGTTATCTGCCTTGAAAGTTCCGGCTCGTATTCAAAAAGATTTTCAAGATCGTTCCTGATGCCGCTGAAAAGCGCGATCTGGTTGTCAACGGGAAGCTTTTTAACCCTGTTGTAAATTTCCCTGAAATTATCCCTTACCAGTATCCTTTCCATGTTCTGGATAGCGCCGAAAATCCCGCTGTACCTCGGGTCCCTCGACATCCTCTGGAGCTCGAGGATTTTCTCCGCGCTGCTCCTGCATTTTGCCAGTGTCTCCTGCATGTGCCCCAGTTTTTTTGCCCTTGCGGAATGCATGCTGCGCAGGTTGTTCCTCATGTTCATTATTTTTTTTCCGAGGAACGAGTTTTTGCCGAGCCTGGCATCAAGTCTTTTCGAAAGATCCTCGAGGTATTCCTCACTGGCGATCATGCCGTAATTCTTTTCAATATTCTTGACCTTGAGGGTGACGATGCCCAGCACCCTGCCGTATTCCATATCATAAAGAAGGTTTTCGATATCTGAAAAATATTCCTCGAACCTCGGATCGAAGCTCAGCATGTTCATTGCATCCATCGTGATGGCCCCGGGCAGAGCCGAAATCTTCTCCCTGAGATTCTCGATCCTTCCGGTTGATTCGAGTTCTTCCGTTATCTGGTTGAGGAACATGCCCGTCTGCACGGAATCATTTGAAACCTCATTCGAAGCCTTGTCCGATTGCAGCCTGGCGAGGAGGCCGTAGAAATAAATGAATTTGTCGAATATGCCGGCTATATGTTCCCTGAATACATCATCTTTTGATCTTTTAATCTCGCCGGCCTTGCGGCTCTCAAGCACTTTCAGTTTCCCGTCATTGCTGCCTGCATTCTTCAAATCGTCAAGGATATCTGCGATTATACCGGATTCGGTGCGAAGATCGTATTTCAGATAAAAAAGGTAAACCATGAAATCCTCGAACACAAGCAGTATGCTCTTTTTCCCAGCCTTTTTTATTACCGGCAGCTCCTTGAATTTTTTGTAAGCATCCTTCAGTTTGTCTGTTTTGTCAGACTTGTCGTTAATCAGTGAAAGCAGGTTTAAAAACACCTCATTTGCGGGCTTGAAACCACTTAATATCTTTTTTAAAATTTCCTTGACTATGTATTCCTTGACATTGGCGACAATTGTCCTGTACCTTCCGGCCTGGAGGCCGTGATACCATGCCCTGAAATGCATTATATCATTAGTGTGCCGCAGCTTGTTCTTGATTTCGAGCCATTTTTTCGGCAGCACTATGTTCCTGTATTCATTCGCCCTGTTTAAAAGGCTCTCAATTTCCTTTCCGGAGATATTTCCCCTTTCATTCTCCTCGATATACTTTGCAAACAGCCTCTTGCCTTCCATTACCTGTATGGAATTATAAATATCGAGAAGGGCCAGGGAGATATTCGAGGATATCATTTTTTCGCTGTGCTCTATATCTTCGTATACCGATCCGATGTCGCCCTGGAGAATTTTATCTTCGGTCTCCCTTATTATATCACTGATCGGTTTTTCCTTTTCCATATCCTCAAAATAATCCCTGATGACAGGGGTCAAACCGGAAAGGCCGGGATCGTAATTGAAAATATCCGAAAGATTTTCGCCGATGAGCCTGCTGTTTTTGACAAGATTGATATTTTTTCCCAAAATGTCCTTCAACGCCTCAACATTGTAGCCGCTTTCCTTTATCAGTTCATTTATGGTTTCAGCCTGGATCATATCCCTGAAAAAATTCCTGAACTTATCCGTTTTCTGGGAAGAGAGCTTCAACGCCTCCTTCCTCAAAAGATCCTCACCTTTTTCCCTTAAGGGGTTTAAAAGCCTTTTTGCATTCTCATATTTGCCGCCCGACTTTTTAAGTCCCCTTGCAAGATCGTTTTTTCTTTTTATGAATTTTTTCACTGGTCTGTTTGCGGTGTTTTCCTTCCCGTAGAAAAAAAGGGCGAATTCGTATTTTTTGGAATCATTGGGGAGGAATCTCTGTATATTCTGAACCTTTAAATTGCGGGGAAGTTTTTTAGCCAGCTCTTTTCTCGAGGCGGCAGAGGCCGTATTTAAAAAATCATCGGCAATTTTTTTTTCTTCAGCGGTTTTCATAGAATAAATTTATTATATAGCAATGTATTATTTTAAACAAATAAAAAGAAAATAATTTAAATTTTCACTACATAATCAGAGGCTGTTATTCAGCTTTTTGAGCCATGCGTAATATTCACCCCTGAAGCTTACACGGCGCTCATCATTGTGTGTTATATCAACAGTCAAAACTATCCTGCCGTTCGATTTTTTTTTCACCCGATCCCTGAATTTTACCCATTCTTCGCCGAATGACAGATTGCAGACGGCAGTAAAATCCGATATAACCGGTTTGTGATAGGTAATATTACTGGAATACACGGCAACCTCGGCATCGATGCCCTCATCGGTCAATTTTTGCGACACACAGGCCCAGCCGGTTAAAACCGCAACCGAAAAAAGGCTCCCGGCAAAAGCAGTCCCCTTGTCGTTCCTGTTAAGATGGAGCGGTGCGCTGATCAGCATCCCGGTGTCATCGAATTTTATTATTTCCAGGCCCATGGATTTTGTAATGGGAATATTTTCCGTGAGTTTTGCCTGGATAGAATTAATCTTCTCTTTAATCATGTTGAAAACGATCCTTCAAATAAAAAAGTCGGCAGTTATTTCTTGCCCATGTATGGCACATCGAGCATCTGGCTGTTGATTTTCTCATTTGAAAATATCGTGCTCAAGATCCTCTTTGCAGGGAATTTCTGTTTGATTTTATCAAGCTCTTTCCTGTAGGCATCGACATTCTTTCTCGTCTGAAGCGATGACTGGCATTCCTTCTCGACACTTGCGGCATAAAATTCATCGAGCCTTTCCGTAATGAAGAGATAATTTTCATGAACAAAATCATGATATATTGCCGCAACCTCCCTTATTTCCTCGGAAGCGAGAAAAAGCGCATCCGATATGCGGAGTATCTCCTTGACGGTTTCGGGAGCAGGATCGGATATCCATTCATAAAACAGCATCTCGAGCCTTTTCTTTATTTTATCCTGGCTGTAATTTTCCTTGCCGTACTGAATGCTGCACTTGATGTCATTGAGGCAGGCGGTCAATAAATTTATATAGAAACTTAAAATATTCTGCCATTTGGACGGCGTGCTCTTTTTTATTTCCTCGGCAAGTTTTTTGGATGTATTGCTAGTATCGTCGATGTAATTCCTCTGCTCAAGGTATATTTCCCTCAGGTTCAGCCTCGTGCCCTTGACATCGACGAGAAAAGGGTCGCCGATATTGAAATTGTTTATTGACACATGGCAGTTGGTGGGCGTGTCCCTGTATTTTTCATACTTCCTGTGAACCTTGTCGCTTATCAATATGCCGGATTTGTTCGGTTTTTTCGTATTTATTATTTTTGATATCCTGCTCGCTTCAGAGATCAGCGACCCGATTATCCTGCCGTTCTTGTTTATGTAAACCTTGCCGCCCGTGGCTACCGCCGCATTTATTTCAAAGGGCTTTATCATCGGATTGTTGATTTCGATGTGGTGGAATGCCTTGGGGTTGGAGTTCGGATTGAATGGCTTTTGCCTGCATAATTCTATAATGCAGAGTATAGCATCAAAAATATAGATCGGGTTTTCAGGCCCGATGATAATGAGCGCGTCGCCCTCCATTTCATAGACGATGCATTTGCAGAATGCACAAATGCTCTCGATCTTCTGCGGCATAATGTCACCGAATTCCTGCAGGGGCGTCTTGTTGTATTTGATGTCTTTTGAAAACTCCGTATAGCCGTGAAAATCCATGACCGCCACAGTGCCGCTGAAATCATCAAAGCTTCTCAAAAGGTCACCGTTTTGATCCACCATCATTATATGAAGCTCAGGGAATTTCACCCTGGAAAGCCTGGAGAATTCCCCCCACCAGTACGATTTGAAAAGCTGGACACTGATGCTGAACTGGTTTTCTATCTCACTGTTGAGCTCCTGGTAGCAGTCGATATTCTTGTTTTTATAGGGAATAACGAGATTTTTCGGGATGGTATCGTCAACGGTTTTTTTTAACAGCAGGAAAAATTTTTTTATTGTAAGAATGCTGCTTATTTTCCTTGAAACTATCTGATAATTTATGTCATTAACGCTTTTTATGATATTGTTCAGTACAACGCCGAATAAATGCTCATTACCTGTCATTTACAAAATTCCCGTAATAAATAATTTTAAATATATACATTTTTCAGAATAAAATCAAATAGTTTTAAAAATCGTTTCTATATTATTGCCCGGCGATATCCTTATTTCGCCGTACCTGTTGTCTTTCAATGCACCGGGGTTAAATACGACCGATCCGTTTATTTTCGCCGTACTTATTAATTCATGAAAATGGCCGCAGAGCACAACGGCCGGGCCGGTTTTGATTATGCCGTCTGCCAGGTCTTTTGATCCGACATTCGGAAGGTCGTCCAGCTTGTCCAGCGTATCCAGCGGTGGAGAATGGGTCAAAACGACCCCGCCGGCAAGTGTATCGATCCCGTCAAACAGTTTTTTTATCTCATCTTCCCCGAAATAAACGAATTTATCGATGAAGTCCCTCGAAATTTCATACGCACTGTTTTCATCCAGGATTTCTATGTCTCCGTCCCCGGCGATATTGATCCCGCTGAATTTCAAGAGGAAATTCAGCTTGTTGTATTTATGAAAATCAAGTATCCGTTTTTTGTCACAGATGAAGTGTTTCCTGTAAAGCAAAAGGTCGAGCCATAAATTCCTGCAATAGCCTATGCCCAGAAGCGGGATATTGCCGGCAGATATTTTTTTCATGTGAATGAAATTCAGCTTTTCTTTCAAATAATCTATGACCCTTTCATCCTTGTCGCAGTTTCCGGGAACAACATACGTTTCCGGCGGGAGCAAATCTATGATGCCTTTGACAATATTAATGTCAGGCTCGGCAAGATCGAGGAAATCCCCGCCGCATAGTATCAGGTCATAAGCCTCGAATTCAATTTTTCCGACTGCTTCAATATTTTGATGGATATCGGTAATGAATAGAATATTAATGGAATCATCTTTCATCATTATTGTTTTTATTATAAAGTAAAACCGGCAATTTATCCAGCTAAAATTTGTATATTAAATGCAAAAATTCATTAAATTATACAAAGAAAAACATCTTGACAAAAGAAATATTTTTTTTTATTATCCAAACCACATTTGCCTCTGTAGCTCAGTTGGTAGAGCAGTGGACTGAAAATCCATGTGTCACCAGTTCAATTCTGGTTGGAGGCATTATTAAACGGCTTAATTTCAAGCCGTTTTTTTTATTTTATCCGGGTGCGGAAAAAACATTTCATACAACACAAGGTATTCTGACAAACACTGCAAATTTAAAAAAATTTTCTCTTCCTGTATTTCCGGTAGCGAGGATATTTTTCGGTAAGCTCTTTCTGTTCAAGAGCCAGCCACAGTATCAAAAAAAATATCCACAAAGGAGCCGTGACAAGGGATATCAGTCCCTTGCGGTAGAGAGGCAAACCGATTACCAGCATTATGAAACCGTAGTACATCGGGTGCCTGACAATTGCATAAATCCCGTAATCGATGATATTGTTTTTGCCTGTAACAAAATTGACAATGATATTTATAATGATCTGCACGGCGCCGGTAATCGCAAGTCCGGCTCCCGCAATGTATATGACCAGCCCGCCGTATCTGATGAAATCGGGATAATTCAAAATCACCGGATCATTCTTCGGCATGTTGAGCCATGATCCCCATGTAACAAACATCACGATGATCATGAGGAAATCAAACCTGCTGCCCCTTATCAGATGGAACCTGTATTTCAAGACATCATAAACGGTGCGGACAATCAAACCCGAAAGACTCACTGCAGCAAGAATGAAAAATTTATCATGCATATCTTCCATTACGGAATGATAGCCGGGATCGGGTATTCTGTCAACAATAAACTCTCACGCCTTTTTTCAGCCGAATAATTCCAGCGCTTTTTCGGCAATTCTTTTCCCGATAAACTCAGCCCTTTCTTTCTGGAAGCTGTCACCGTCTTTTACTGCCACTGCACCGAAATGGGTGAAAGGCGCGCCTTTTGTGAAACCCGCCGAGTACACGAGCATTCCCCTGACCAGGAGGCTGCCGATCATTGCAAGCTCGGCATTCTCGGCCCCGCCCCCGTGATAATCCGCTGTTGCAAAAACCCCGCAGAGTTTTCCTTCGAGGCCGATGAAAGTGGTATCAAGAAATTTTTTCATCTGCCATGATATTGAGCCGACGTATGTGGGGCATCCGAAAATCACAGCCATGGAACCCTCTATGAATTTTTCATCAATATCATCGATGTTCATCACCCTGGCTTCCACACCGCCCACTGATGCCGAGCCGAGCACCACTCTCTCCGCAATTTTTTTCGTATTGCCGCCCTGCGAATTATAAACGACAGAAATTTTCATCGTCATCTCCTTTTGATTTTTTTTTGAGAATAAAAATTATACGAAAACCATGCATGGATTTTTTTTAAAAACTAATTGCCCCTGTTCAGGCTTTTTTCCATTTCGGAATAATGCTTGATCTTGAAATTTATTTTTTCAAGATAACCGTTGAATTCTTTTATTTTATCCAAAACCTTTTGCCTGTGAGAGACGAGAAGGCTTTTCCTTTCGGGGACAGTCCTGTCGCCCTCAAGAAAGAGCTTTATGAATTTTTTGATCGCAGCCACAGGCATGCCTGTAACCTTGAGGCACCTTATGAGTTTGACCCATTCCACGTCTTCTTTCTTGTATGCCCTGTGCCCGCTTTTGTTCCTTCCGATCCTGATTATGAGACCTTCCTTCTCGTAATATCTCAGGGTATGACTGCTTAACCCGGTTTTTTCTGACATTTCCTGAATCGTCAAATCCATAATGAGCCTCCAGATATTTTAT
The DNA here is from genome assembly GCA_046703745.1 of Spirochaetota bacterium. Lineage (GTDB taxonomy): Bacteria > Spirochaetota > GWE2-31-10 > GWE2-31-10 > JAFGQB01 > CAZHHK01. Next base: position 278 of record JBJKSS010000499.1, on the reverse strand, counting down.
TTATACAAGTTAGAGTATACTCCAAGTCAAGCGATTTTTTAAAAAAATTTACTGATCAGGCGTCAATATAGCATGAAACTATTTCCCCGTAATACATAACATGATAATGCCCGTCATTGTCGTCTTCATGTGATTCATCACCATCAAAGCGTTCAACCGGCAGTTTTTGTTTTGTAAGCATTCTGCATTCATAGTAAAGACCGCAGCCTGCAATGACAGGTGTATCAACCTTTTGCGAAGGCATCAGCTTCAAGTTACATTCGGTTATCTTGTCACAT
>JBJKSS010000498.1:0-6585 GCA_046703745.1 Spirochaetota bacterium | reverse complement strand
TTCCTTGAGAGAGGCAGGGCAGACAACCAGCACTTTTTTGAAATCAAAAATTTCCTTTTTTAAAACAGCCAGCGTGATTGCCTGGAGGGTCTTGCCGAGTCCCATTTCATCGGCAATAACAGCATTTTTCCTGAATAGTGCGAATTCGACTCCTGTCCTTTGATAAGGGTATAAATCGGCCCTGATTTTTTTGTAATCAATTTTATGAGCCAGTCTGATTTTTTCTATCTCGTCTTCATAAAATGAAGAATCGATTTTATCAAGCAGGTTTTCATCGATCCTCACAAATCCGCATCCCTTTAATTCTTCAAACAGGCCGAATAAAAGAGTCAGTTTGTTTTTTTTGTAGACTCCCCTTTCATCAAAATAATTTTCCAGTTTTTTCACCAATTCCCTGTCGGGGAAATTAGTATCAAAAAAGCAGCCGGGCTTCAAGATGGCCGAATCCCAGTAAAAATGGACGAACGGAAAAATTTCCTTTTCTGCCTGCTCTGCAATGTTTTTGTCAGCATTGATTTTTTCAAAAAAATGAATGAGGTGCTTGCATGTGCCCAGATGATTGCCCGTAAAATCCGGGCAGCTGCATCGTCCGGATTTTACGGCCGGATCATAAATAGTCAGAACATAATCCCTGCCTTTTTCGCTTTTTATTATATGCTCGCCCTTCACAGTTTCGCCGGGAATGACCTCCATTTTTTCCTGCTTTGCCTTTTTGATTCTTCCGGCCAGGGCTTCATTCTTGATTTCTTCAGGCGTCAGGTATTGTAAATCGAACAAACCGGATTCTGCCTGTTTGGAATCATTCAGATTTATTATATCAAGAAGTGCGGCAACGGTGTGCTTGCATCCTTTATACGGGAATGGACATGAGCATTTGGCACTGACCTTGCCGTCACTGATTTCAATATTTGTTGTATAATACCCGTATGACCCGTCTATCAGATAATTGAATTTTTTGTTTGTAAAGTCGGCATCCTGCAAAGAATAACCGCCGAGATGGAAAATATTCTCGCCCCTTTTGTAAATAACTTTGGAATTGGCGATGTTGTTTTCAATAAATTCCCTTGTCAAAAAATCCATGGCATGTTCCTTTTTCAAAAGAATAATAACCTTGTTGAAGATATAAGTTATTAAATAAGGTTTGTCAAATTTTTATAACAACTATTATATTTGCCGCTGGTAGCCGTTCAGTTTCTTGCCGCACTTTTTGCATTCAACTTCAAACCAGCTTTTTATTTCCCCGCAATCGGAGCAGAACCATCTTTGTTTCATCTGAGTGATCCAGTTTTCTTCTCCTTCTTCTTTTATGATTCGCAGGTTATCATAAACTTCCGTGTGGTAAGGATAAGTCTTGTCATTTTTGAAATTTTCCATTTGTTCACAGGGAAAGTCTTCGCATTGGCTGCAGAAATCTATTTTTTTATTCCTCGCGCAGTTTTTGATTCCACAGTCATTGCACCACGGGGGAACGATGCCGCTTCGACAGCCGTTGCACCTGACCGGGCCGATATTTTCTATTTCAACAGGGGTGCCTTTTTGTGTTTCAATATACATCGGGCACGCGGCGCAGTATAACCCGCAGAAAGCGCTGAAGTTTTGCATTTTGAATTCTCCATAAAAAATTGATCCCATAATTTACTTTAAATTCCCAAACACTGCAAGTTATAAAATAAAGACCGGTGATTTTTTTTGTTTTTGTAAAGGGTTCCCGAGATTTAGGCGTTTAATAATATATAGAAATCTTTTATACGAGGAGTTTATTGTGAGGAAAAAAACATTTGAAGTGGAAGAAAACATTCATGATTTTCATATGGTCATGACTGTGGAATTAAAAAGCAAGATTCGGGATTTATCAGAAAAATTGAATAAATCCATGTCCTCTACGGCAATATACATTATTGAGAGGAGCCTGAGTTTTTTTAAAATAAAACGCTTTGAATCAGAAGAGTCACCTGTATTCTCAAAATACAGGAATATATTCTGGAAAAAACATTTACATATATACCTTGACAAGACAACATACAGGAAGATAAAGCATCTTTGTGATACCCATATGGCATTCAGCATCGGCATTGTCATAAGGTGGCTGTTTAATTATTATTTTAACAAGCTGTATGATGAAAAAACAAATAAGGAAAAGAAAAAGGAAATTGCAAAGAAAAACAATGAAGTTAAAAATTATGAAGAAAAAATCAAAACTTGGGGAAAAAACATAACAGATAAACAATTGTCAGGGAGTTACTACTACCAGCTGACTTTTAATGATAAATTTAGTATAATAGGGTTTAATTTTTTAGATAAAAATTTGAAATTTACCTGAAAAACTGAACAATTTATTCACTGGAGAATTATTTTTATGAAAAGAATCAATATTGGCATGATCGGGGCAGGCATGATCGGCGATGTTCATTTGCTGAATTTAAAAAAGGATGGCAGGGCCGATATTATCTGGATCGCCGACAAATCAGCCGAGGTCATAAAAATAAAAAAAGATAAATTCGGTATCAAAAACGGGACAACCGATTATAAAGACATACTTTCGGATAAAAAAGTTGATGCGGTTATAATCGCCTCTCCGCCTTTTACGCATTACACTATTTTTTGCGAGGCCCTGAAAAGCGGGAAACATGTCCTTGTCGAAAAACCATTGTGCGTTAATCTGTATGAATTAAGGCAGATGATAAAAATGGCAAAAAAAAATAAAAATCTTGTCACAATGGATTGTTCAGCGAGGCACAGCAGGCTCCAGCCGAAATTTGCATTCATCAAAAAATTGATAGATGAAGATAAAATAGGCGAAGTTTACCATATTCATCACAACCATCTGATGAGCCGCACTTTCATAGAATACAACAGGAACGGCTATTGGTCATTGAATAAGAAGTTGTCAGGCGGTGGCCCTTTTATAGACTGGGGGGTTTATGATCTCTCATTTCCTCTTGGTTTACTGAATGACCTGCCAGTCCTAAAAAAATTTATAAGCTTTAAAAAAGGCGGCCTGAAAACTTACAAAGATAAAAATATAAAATCTGATGTTGAAGATCATGCCGGTGCCCTTATGGAATTCGACAGCGGCCTTTCATATTATTATGAGAGAGGTGCCGGCGTTCATACCGAGGTGGAGAATGAAACGCGGATTTTCGGCACAAAGGGATCATTGAGATTCTCATATTGCAGCTGGGAAAAAGAAGAGATCGAGCATTATTATACTGATGAAAATGGCAATGAAAATAAAAGAGTGCTAAGTGTAAAAAGCAACGGATATGATGATCATTTTCAAATAATAGAGCATTTTATTGATTGCATTCTGAATGATGAAAAACCCTTACTTGACATTCAAACATCAGGTAAATATCTTGAAATTTTATTTTCATTGCTTAAATAACAACTGTAATGCTTTGGTAATAAATTTAATGATTGTATAAGAATACAAATTTTATTATAATAATTCCTAAGTCATGGTTAGATTATTGTCTCTTCCGATGTTTATCGCCGGATCAATCAGTTTCATATTTTTCATGTTTTTTTTATTTCTGATGTTCAGAATAATAAAAAATGATGAAGAAAGAAACAGGTTTTTCAAGGCTTACCTTATATTCCTTGTTCTTTCTCTCGTGAATTCTGTTTATGTTACGAGTTTCGGCATAATGCTTAATTCAGCGAATAATCTTGACGTTCTTGATATTTCAAACAGGATTACGATTGTTTCAAGCATGTTTGTAATGGTTTTATACATCCACTTTATCAAAAAATTTTTTAATTTGAAAGACTGTAGGATCATTTATTTTTTCTATCTGGTAAACATTGTTTTTACAATATTAACGGCTTTCAGCAATCCGCTTTTTTTATTTAAGGACTTTTTTAAGACGAGCACCTATTATACCGGCCTTAAATTCGGTTTTCTTTTTCAAATTTGGGGGGTGTATTTCGCGATAATCCTGATTTATGCAATTGCCTTTTTGTTCACGGGTTTTTTGAAAATCAAGAAAGAAGATGCTTCCAGAAGAAAGCCATTCATTTATCTTCTGGCTGCAACTTTCTCCTGCATTATAGTCGGCTTTCTCGATTCATTGACAGCAGTCCACGTGATCGATCTTCCGCCATTAAGCTGGATAGGTTCGATATCGATTGTGACAACAATCGCCTATATCCTGATAATTTCTTTTGAAAAACTTTATAAAAAAGTTGATAATCTGTACAATGAACTTATTCATGACAGTCTGACCCAGGCATATTCAAAAAGTTTCTTTGACATAAGGTTTGATTCTGTTTATAATAATTTAAGCCGTGAGGATTCCCTGAACTGCCTGATATTATTCGATATAGACGATTTTAAAAAAATCAACGACAATCACGGGCACCTTTGCGGCGATCATGTTTTGAAAAAAACCATCATGCTTGTAAAAAAGCATCTTCGGGGCAATGACATACTTGCAAGGTACGGAGGTGATGAATTTCTTATTTTGATAACAAACTGCATTGATTCAAAAAACATACTGACGATGCTGGAACGTCTCAGAAAGGAGATTTCATTTCACATCATCAATTTTAGAAATCAAAAAATAAAATTGACTTGCAGTTTCGGGATATCCTTTTTTAACCAGGAAACATACAGGGAAAAAATCACCTGTGATGATATTCTTGCAGCAGCCGATAATGCCCTTTATAAATCCAAGGAGAACGGTAAAAATTCCATTGAAATGCTCAATGCATTGAGAATGCTTTCCTCACCCGAATCCACATAGAATTATTTTTTGCTTTCCTCCCATGCCCCTTTTACCACAGGATTCAAATCCATGAATTTTTTTCTTATGCTTTTGTCTGTCCTGTTCAAGGGGCAGGCGAAATTTATGCATTTAGTGCATAAAAAAGTTTGTAAGAGCCATACTGCGATCGCGGCTATTGCGGTATAAATTATCATTATTATATAATTGCCAGAAATAATGAGAAAAACATAAGGATAGGTAATAATTAAAAACAATCCAATGAAGAATACTGTTTTTTCCGATATAGACATAGGACCCGGCCTGTATTTCCATAATTTGAATGCCCCGTAATTGGCCCAGCATTTGAGGGATTTTATTCCAGGCTCGGCATAATGCGGACAGTGCGAACACATCACACGGATTTCTACAAACCCGAAATAAGTAAAAAACATCAGTGCCCATGGTATTAAAAAGAGGGGGTTAAAAAACCAGATGCCTATGCCTCCTGTTAACAACGGAAGGATTGAGAATGCAAGAAAACGCAATAATTGTTTCATGTTGAAATGGCAGGTCACCTTTCCCTTGATTTCACATGAATTGCAATCGCCTTTGCATGTGGAAAGCGGTTTTGACGGATTTAAAAACATCATAAAATTATTCTCCTTGATATTAAAATTTATTGTTTTTTTGTCATCCCTGTTGTCAAGAGAAGCGGGATCAGCAATAGCAACAAAAACAATATGTTGAATATTGCATTAAAATATACGCCGTAATATATTGAAAAAAATTCGTCTATCGGGAACCATACGATCAGGGAAACCAGAATACAATACCATGCCCATTTTTGTTGTCTGGCGAATGCAAATTTCAGTATGAAAAAAAACTGTATCCCCCAGACTATCATGACTGCGCCGAGAATGCTGTATATGAATCCTTTGAATAAAACCGCAGGGTTGTCGATGATTCCGTTTTTCCAGAATACAGGGTCAATCGGCGCATTAAACAGTATGAACAATGGTGTGTCTTTGAGGAATGCAATATAAATTCCAACGGTAACGATTATAAAGCTGTCGATTAAAAGCCATCTGTAACAAAAATCAAATTTTTTCATTTGAATCTCCTTGATGTAGTTATCGAAATTGTTTTTTTGATTTTGGGAAAAACATCCCCGTCCTTTCCTTATATTCAAGATACGGTTTGCCATACCTTACGACCAGATCCTTCTCCTCGGCAAAACTCATATATATCCATGGCGGTAGAATCAATAATGATACGATAATTAAAAACGGAGAATTCAACAAAAAGGAAATTATCAGCCAGATGAAATACTCCCCGACTGCCTGCGGGTGTCTGATCTTTTCATAAATCCCTTTGTACAAGGCATGCTCTTTTTTGGGATTCATCGTCTCTTCTCCCGCATCAATCATGCCCTTTATAAAAAGGTAGAGGGACGGGATCGCGATGACTATTGAAATTATTATATTTACATAATATTTCCACGGGAAAACTACAGGCATAGGAACGGGAAGCGGATAGAAAATATAGACTATAAAAGATGCGGTCGTTACGCACATCATTACAGCCGAAACCATGCGGTACATTGCACATCTTTTATAAGCAGATGCGCCGATCCTTTTTTCCAGCTTGGCAGGCTGTACGCTCAACACATAAAATAAGACAAAAAGAAATCCGCTTAAAAACATGACAATAACATTAATAATTGCAATAATAAATGACATCATAGATTAATTCTCCTTTATTTCAATATTTTTATTTTTATATTTTCCCATGATAAGGAAAACAAGAATAACAGAGCATGCAGCAAAATCAACTACGCTGAAAGGCAGCATGAAAGGCACCCAGATAAAAGTGATGAAGA
>JBJKSS010000497.1:0-2902 GCA_046703745.1 Spirochaetota bacterium | reverse complement strand
GGACATGAACAACAGGGCAACATATATAAATCAGTATGCAAAAAAAATTCTTAAGGTAGAATCCTGCTGTCCGCTCAGGGAAATAAGGCTCATGGATTATATGAATGACGAAGAAAAAAAAGTTTTCCTGAACAGGATAAAAAAACTGAACAGGGAGAATATTCCGGATATGAATGAATACAACCTGGTTTTAAAAAATGGCGAAAAATTGAAGGTATTGATAAAAACCGCTCCCTGTTATGAAAATAACCTGATAAAGTATCTCTTATTCACCCTGACTGAAACCCAGCCAACCCTCAATATTTCTTCAGTTACCAGGAATGAATTGTGCCATAAAAACGATATTTCCGAGAGGGAAAAGGAAATCCTGCTTTACATGCTCCAGGGCTACAGGAACAGGGACATAAGCGAAAAGGTATTCCTGTCTGAAGCAGGTGTTAAAAAACATGTATCAAACATCTACAGCAAAACAAATACCAGGAACAGAAGCGATTTATTGAAACTTTTTTCAAAAGACATTTGAAGGCTTCCAATAAAAATATTTATAGAATTTATCCAAAAAGTATACCTTCACGCAAAAATTTATCCTTTCTGAATACTGATGAAATTCAAAAATGTAATATATTATTCCAGTTGATTATTTGAGCAAATATTTTGAAAAATATCAAACTGGAGAAAAAATGAAAATCTTGGGAATATCCGGAGGCTTTTCTTTTCAGCATGAAAACCTTTATAATTTAAAATTCTACAATTATCATGACGCCGCCGCTGTATTGGTTGAAGAAGGCAAAGTAACTGCAGGAATCGAGGAAGAAAGATTGAACAGGATCAAACATACAAATAAATTGCCGGTAAATTCCGTCAGGTTCTGTCTTGACAGGCTGAAAAACAGAATCGATGATGTCGATAAAATAGCTGTTTATTTTCTTGAAGATTCGGTCAACTTCATGATCAAGGATAAAATTTACTGGGACAGGGGCAAATGGGAATTCTCCGGGGTAAGAGAGCTTATACAACGGATGTTCAGGGAAGTATGCGGAAGGAAAGTTGAAGATGAAAAAATTAATTTTGTTTCCCATCACCTGGCACATGCTGAAAGCGCCTATTGGATGTCAGGATTCGATGAAAGCCTGACGCTTGTAATGGATGCCGAGGGGGATGCCGGTTCTGGAATAATTCAAAGCAGGAAAAACGGAAATATTACACATCTCGATACTTTTTCTTCAGAGGCAAGCCTGGGCGTTTTTTACGATTGCGTAATCGAATATCTGGGATATGAAAATTTCGACGAATACAAGGTGATGGGACTGGCCCCGTACGGCAATCCTGAAAGGTTCAGGAATGATTTCAGGAAACTTTATACCCTTTTGCCAAAAGGCAGATACGTCGTCAAAAGACAATTCATACCTCATGTAATGTATGAATTGATGAACAACAAAAATCTAACCTTCAGAAAAAAGGGAGAGCCTTTCACCCAGGACCATAAGGATATAGCCGCTTCATTGCAGGAACTCCTGGAAACAATTGTCCTGCACGTATTGAAGCATTACAGGGAAGAAACGGGCCACAAGAAACTTTGCCTTGCCGGCGGCGTTTCACATAACTGTTCATTGAACGGTAAGATACTCTATTCCGGTCTGTTTGATGATATTTTCGTTCAGCCTGCTGCCCATGATGCCGGTGCGGCACTTGGTGCGGCCTTATATGTGTCCAATACCCTTGGAGAATCAAGGCAGCAAAGTTTAAAGCATGTTTACTGGGGCACTGATATCGGAAATGATGACGCCGTTCTTGAGGAATTAAAAAAATGGGAAGGATTCATAATGTATGAAAAAAAGGAGAACATTTCGGAATCAGTTGCCGGGCTGCTCTCAAAAGGCTATGTTGCCGGCTGGGTACAGGGCTGTTCAGAGTTCGGCCCAAGGGCACTTGGCAACAGGAGCATAGTGGCAGATCCGCGCCCGGCTGAAAACAAGAACATTATCAACGAGATGATTAAAAAACGTGAAGCATACCGCCCTTTCGCTCCATCATTGCTTGAAGAAGACATTTTTGATTATTACGAAGCTCCTGATGGAAAGTCCGATTTCCCCTTCATGAATTTCGTATTAAGGGTGAAAGGGGACAAGCAGAAAATTCTCGGGGCTGTCACCCATACCGACTGTACAGCAAGGGTGCAGACCGTGTCAAAATCAGCAAACCCCTTGTACTGGAACCTGATAAATGAATTCAAAAAATTAACCGGCATTCCGGTTGTCTTGAACACATCATTCAACAACAATGCGGAGCCTATAGTTGATTCGGTAAAAGATGCCATCGTCTGCTATCTTACAACCAGACTGCATTATCTGGCGGTCGGCAACTACCTCATAAGCAAGAAAAAAATTGAAAAAAAAGATTATTTGTCAATGACGGTTTCATTGCCTTTATCGGTCAGGATCATGAGAATAAAACAATTCGAAACATTGAATCGGATGAAATATATTCACAAGATGGTTCATAATTATAAGGACAATCTCGAAATCGAAATTACAGGCAAAATGTTTGAATTGCTCGATATTGCTGACGGGCATTCCACCCTGAAAGACCTCCTGGCAAGATCGGGTCAAGATGCTGGACCGTTGGATGATATTCTGGATGAGCTGATAAAACTTTGGGAAATGAGATATGTAATTTTGACCCCCGGATAGTTTGCAAAAGTCTTTTTAAATAAACTGTAAAAATACAGGCGGTAAATCTCCAGAATGACTGGAACGGGGACAGTGCCAAATGGTATATTGAAAAAGTTCAATAATCCTCTTTTTAATAATTTCATTTTACCCTGGCGGTTTTTACGCCAGGGTTTTTGTGTTTGCCATCAATTACATGAACAGTAATTGTAAAAGTCCGTTTTAAATAATAA
>JBJKSS010000496.1:0-14776 GCA_046703745.1 Spirochaetota bacterium | reverse complement strand
AAAAAATAGATTTCGATGAGAAGCAGCTTCAGAAAACCGGGATGCTTTACAGGAATGACGAGGGAATTTTTGAATATAACGGTAATGCCAGAATTACCTTGAAGATTTTATGCCCCGAGGAAGACGGTACCCTTGAATCTATTGCCGATATTGCCGGTGATGCCCTTAAACAAAAAGGGGTCGATATCACATTGACGGCCCTTCCATATCATGTGTTTATGGAAAAACTGTTTTATTCCCATGATTTTGACATAGCATTTATTAATTATAATTTCATGACGGGTATTTTGCCGTATTATAATTTGCTAAAGGATGAAAATTTGAAATTTTATCCCTATGTCGATGATGGTGACAAATTTTCATCCGACATTGACGTTATTATGAATAAGGCGGTCGACGCCAATTCTTTGGACAGGCAGAATGATTCTATTGAAGCGTTAATGAAATATCTTGTTGATAATTTTCAGCTTTATCCTGTTTGTGAAAACAGGGTCTACTATGCTGTAAAAAACGATATTTATAATTTTAAAAACAATGCACTGATTAATGGCCGGTTTGATCTGGATACTATAGAGACAATTGTCAAAATCGATGAATAAAGTGACTGCCCGTCAACCCGTCCGAACTGATTTTTTTATAAACAATATTATTAAAAATTAAAAGTGCAGATTTGGTATTTACAATAATCAAATAATTTTATACCATTATATATATGAAAAAAGTAATTCCCGGCGGACTTTTTTTGTTTTTGAAAAAACCGGTTAATTTTTTTAAAAATATTTAAGATCGGCAAATGGGTGGTTTTAATGGTTTTATCAACCACACCATGGTGGCGTTATTTTATTACGGCAATTTAAATAATTAAGATAATTTGGGTTTGTTTCATCAAATAAACAAAGGAGTTTTTATATATGGATTCTTTACAGAAAAAAAAAGAAAAGCTTGAAAATACAAAGGAAAAAAAGAAGAGGTTTGTGCTGACCGGGATTGTGATTTTGATCGGCATTATTATACTTGTATGGATATGGCTCAGCTTTTTTTCGGGATATTTCAGCGTTGATGATGCTTATATAGACAGAGACAAGGCGACGATCAGCTCTAAAATCCTGGGAAGGATAAGCAAGATACTGGTAGACGAGGGAGATATAATAAGGAAAGGCGAAATACTCGTGCAACTGGATAATGCCGAGCTGTTGGCCCAAAAGAAAATAGCAGAGGAGAGCGTTGTACTTTCAAAAATCAATCTTGAAAAAGCGGCGGATGACTACAGGAGATATTCTACAATCTATAAAAGCAATAATCTTTCGTATGAAGATTATATAAAATACAAGAATGCTTATGAAACAGCAGAAAAGCAGGTTGATGTTGCCCTTGCACAGCGTGATCTGTCATACGCCAATATCAGTAATACGACCATTACGGCAAATTTTAACGGTATAGTTTCAAAAAAATGGCTTTTGGACGGCGAGGTTGTTCAGCCGGGGCAGGCAATTTTATCGGTAAACGATATCGACACATTATGGGCCATTGCAAATGTTGAAGAAACCAGAATATCAAGTGTCCACATAAATGATGATGTGCAAATTACCATCGATGCGTATCCGGGTGTAAAATTCAGGGGTAAGGTTGTTCAAATAGGTGCAAATACCGCGAGCCAGTTTTCCCTGATTCCTGCCGACAATGCATCCGGGAATTTTACCAAAGTAACCCAAAGGGTTCCGGTCAAGATGACTGTTTTCCCGGTAAACCCGGAAGACAGGTTAAGCAAATTTTCTTTCAGGCCCGGCATGTCAATACTTGTCAAATTCAGGAAGAGGTAAAATTTTGAAGCCAGTAAATTATGCAAAATTCCTGTTAAAAAGCCTTCCAAGGGTTGACTCAAAAAGCAATTATTATTCATGGATAGTGCTTGCCAACATAATGATAGGCACTTTCATGGCAGTGCTGGATGCGACAATTGTAAATGTCGGCCTTACCAGCATGAAGAATTCATTCGGAACAAGTATCGACAAGATAGAATGGGTGCTGACCGCCTATAACCTGATTTTCGCCGTTATTCTCCCGTGTTCCGGGTGGATAGCGGATCATTTTGGATACAAGAGAACTTACTTTCTGGGATTGTTCCTTTTTACCTTGGGATCATTCCTCTGCGGCCTTGCGTGGAACGAGAATATACTGATAGCATTCAGGATAATACAGGGCTGCGGCGGCGGATTACTGATGCCCGTAGGGCTTGCAACAATAACAAGAGAATTTCCCCCTGAAAAAAGGGGCGTTGCCCTGGGGTTCTGGGGAATTGCGGCTGCGGCTTCGGTTTCACTCGGGCCCATGATCGGCGGTTATTTGATTGATAATTACAGTTGGCATGCCATTTTTAATGTTAATGTTCCTGTCGGCATCGTCGGTTTGTTGGCCACTGTAATCATTCAAAAAGAATACAGGACCGAAGACATAAGGTCATTTGATTTTGTCGGCTTCATTTCGGTTGTGGTATTTTTAACGTTTTTGCTTCTCGCTCTGGCCAGCGGTAACTCTTCGTGGAACACTGGAGGATGGACATCGGAATTCATAATAACATGCTTTGCCCTGTCCGCTGTCGGGTTCATAGTTTTTTTATATACGGAGTTAACCGTAAAACATCCGATGATAGACCTGCGGTTGTTAAAGGACAAGAATTTTCTTGTTACCAATATAATTCTGTTCATATTCGGGTTCGGTCTTTTCGGAAGTACTTTTTTGCTGCCATATTACCTTGAGAATTCCCTGGGTTACACAGCTTTGCAGGCCGGTCTTGTTTTCCTTCCGATCGGCATACTCCAGATGGTTATGTCTCCGATATCGGGGACGCTTTCTGACAGGATCAATCCCAAGATACCAGCTGCTATTGGTATTTTTTTGCTTGCAGTGGGATTGTATTTAAACAGCTTTTTGTCGCTTCATTCGGAGCATTCCCAGGTTATGCTGCCGCTCTATATCCGCGGCCTTGCAATGGGGCTTTTGTTTACGCCTTTAACAAGCATGGCGCTGATGACTATACCGGTGAATAAAATGGCCCAGGCTTCGGGGCTTCTGAACGTTTTGAGGCAGATCGGGGCAAGTTTCGGGGTTGCCGTTTTGAATACGATATTGAACAGTCAGACCGTTTATCACATGGCGATTTACGGCCAGTCGGTCAATGACAGTCATTCTCCGGTATTTCAAAGGGTGTTTTACAGACTTTTTTTTCACAGCATGGCCGCAGGGCAAAATTCGGTTGATTCATCTTCGCAGGCAGGTGCCCTGATTTTTTCAAACATTGCAAACCAGGCGTTTGTCCAGGGCATCTGCGATGATTTTCTGATTGTTGCGGTCATAACATTGATATGTCTTGTGCCGTTATTTTTTATAAAGATTGTCAAGAGAAAACCCGGTGCAGGAAAACACGCTTCCATGGAATGATTAGGCCAATAAAAAAATGGGAGCGGGCTTGACAAAAAGATCAGAAGATATTACAAAGGTATTTTGTGAATTGAAGAAGACGTTTCTGTTATAATATAGTGTTTTTTTTACTTTAAATACAGAAATAACACCATATACGGAAACAAGGGGTTCACCTCGGCTACGCTCGGTACAAGTCAACCCCTTGTTTGCCAGATTTTTTAGACAACTCCATCGGTGTATTAGTTACGGCAAAAAGCGGTCAAATCCATTGCTTTTAAGCATAATTTTTATTAAAGGAAAATCAGCGGTGATAAAAAAAATTCTTCATTATGTTCCGGGATTGATCCTGGTTTTACTGATTTCAACAATTGCATATTTTCTCGGTAATTTTTTTCCCATAATCGGGGCGGCGGTATTCGGCATCATTATAGGTATTCTGGCCAGGAACCTTCTCAAGATACCGGGTGCGGCAAACCACGGGGTCAATTTTTCGTCAAAAAGAATTCTCCAGGCATCGATAATAATGCTTGGCGGTACACTAAACCTCGCGCAGATAGCAAAGACCGGAGCATCATCATTTTTCGTGATGATTTTTACGATTTCTGCCGCCTTCATAACGGCGTATATTGCAGGAAAAATTTTGAAAATCGATACAAATCTTAAAAGCCTCATCGGTGTAGGCACCGCGATATGCGGCGGTTCTGCGATAGCCGCAATTTCATCGGTGATCAATGCTGATGAACACGATGTTGCCTATTCGATCTCGACCATTTTTCTTTTCAACGTCATAGCCGTGCTGCTCTTTCCCTTTTTGGGGCATCTTTTAAAACTGACGGATTACGGGTTCGGCCTGTTTGCAGGAACGGCGATTAACGACACGTCATCCGTTGTTGCGGCAGGATATACATTCAGCAACTCTGCCGGTGATTTTGCAACAATTGTAAAACTTACCAGAACTACGATGATAATCCCCATTAGCATTGTTTTCATGATTTATACACTGGTCTCCGGAAGGAGGCATGCGGGCAAGGATTTCAGGTTCAATGCGGGTAAGATTTTTCCGTGGTTCATCCTCGGGTTCCTTGCCATGGCCCTGATTAATACTTCTGGAATTATAAACCAGACTCTTTCATTCTACATCAGGGAATCGGCAAAATTCATGATAGTTATGGCATTGTCGGCCATAGGTCTTAAAACCGATTTCAGGAGAATGATGCATACGGGTGCGAAGCCGCTTCTGTTGGGTTTTATCGTATGGGTCGTCGTTGCATTGACAAGCCTTGCGGTCCAGTTTTTGACACGGCAGATGTGATGCGCAAGCTTTCGGTTTTGTTTTTAGCCCTAAAATCATTGACAACAAGCAGAAATTGAATTAAAGATTTATCATGAAATTCATTCACACATCGGACTGGCACCTGGGCAACAGTTTTTCCAGGTTCAGTGAGGAGGAAAGCTCGAAGCTCCGGGACGCAAGGTTCAGGGCAGTTGAAAATCTCTTTGAATATGCAAGGGGAAAAGGCATTGGCCTGATAATCTCCGCCGGCGACCAGTTTGACAATGGCGAGGCGAGAGATGCCTCGTTGATTTACAGGCTTTTCGGCATAATAAGGAATTATCCCGAGATAAGTGTCATAATGATTGCCGGTAATCACGATCCGTTCACGGGAACCAGTATTTATAATTCAATTGATGATGCGGATTACCCCGGTAATCTTAAATTTATAAGAAAACGTGAAGTGATAACTTTTGAAGATTCAAAGATTGAAATTTACGCCGCATCCTGTGTCGAAAAATTTTCTTCAAAAAATCCCGTTGACTGGATCGGCCCTTCGAGGGAAGGATATACGAGGATAACTATGGCTCACGGGAGCCTGAAGATCGAGGGAATGTACAATCCGAATGATTTTCCTATAGATGTTGATTCTGCAAAAAAAAGGCATATCGATTATCTTGCCCTGGGACACTGGCACAGTTATTACAATCTTGATGAAAATATTTATTACCCGGGAACAATTGAGCCGCTCCAGGCCGGGGACGAAGGCTGCGCGCTTGAAGTAGAGCTTGCCGCGGGTCATTCACCTGTCGTAAAGAAGATAACCGGCCTGAATGTATTCTCATGGCAATCGAAGGAAATCAAAATCGATGACGGGAACTTCGAAACTGTTTTTGAAGAATTAAGAAAGGGTGCCGGGAAAAACAAAATACTAGCCATCAAACTTTCCGGTTATCTGTCAATCGGCAATTACAAAAGGCTCGGGCATGAAACAGAGTCCCTCTCGTATGATTATTTCAGGGTTTTTGCGGATAATTCCACAAGCATAAAACCTGACATTGACGAAATTACGCGGACTCTTGGGGATGGAGCCCTGAAAAAAGTCGTCCATAAACTTTCGGCGATAAAAAGAGGAGAACGCAATTTGGCGGGACTGATGGATCCTGCCGATGCGGACAGCGCAGTGGACGGCGCACTTATAATGATCCATGATTATTTCAGAGAGAACGGCCGATGACGATAAGGGAAATACAGATAAAAAATTTCAAGAAAATCGATGAGCTTAATCTTGTCTTCAAGCCGGGCATCAATGTAATTTACGGCAGGAACGAAATCGGCAAGTCCACCGTGATCGAAGCGGTAAACAGGGTATTCCTCACCGAACCGGCCGCATCCGGCAGGGACATTGCAAAATTGATCCCGTGGAGCACAGACATCAAACCCTGCGTTAAAATAAAGTTTGAGAATGGCAACAATGAAATTTATGCGGTAGAAAAAACCTTCAATAAGGGCAGCGGCAGGATATTCCTTTTAAACGACGGCCGGGAAAGGCTGATCGCAGAAGGAGCAAAGATACAGGAAAAAATTTTTGAGAAGATGGGAATAAGCGCAAACCTGGAGAGCCTGATAAAACTCCTCTGGATCGACCAGGGTGAAGTGCTCGGAGTTTTTGACAACAGTCTGCCGCTCGAGGCCAGGGCGCATGTCAGGGATATAATAAGGGAAAACATCGTTTCAAAAGAACTCGAGATGTTTTACGGAAGCCTCTTGTCCGAATATGATGCCCTGATCGACAAGCGAAGCGGTGAATTGAGAAAAACTTCGGAATACTCCAGGTTGAATGAAGAGTGCCGGAAGCTGGAATCGGAGCTTGCGGCTGTGGAAAATGAGCTGGACGAGCTTGATGAAAACGCAAAGAGGCTCGCCCTGGCAGACTCTTTCATTGAAGATTTGAATGATAAGGTACGAATCTCGGAAGAACATCTTAAAAACCTCGAGTTGAAAAAAACGGCCCTTGACGGGCTGAAAAATAAGGAGCAGGAATTCGGCCCTGTAAAAAAAGATTACCTTGATGTTTTGAGGCTCGATGAAGATATTGCATCGAAGGGCAACGATCTTGCGTTGTATAATTCCCACAGGAAATACTGCCTTGAGAAAAAAATCAAGGAGCTGTGTGCAGGTGAAAAGGCTGTAGCCGATGCAAGATCAAGGCTTGCACAAATGGAAGAAGAAGCCCTTAAACTGAAAGATTTTGATGAAAAGCTTGCCGATGAATACGAGAGGCTATTGCATGAAACCGAAAAAATGAGAATAATCCTTGAAAAATCGCCCTTTAAAATAAGGCTGCGGCCGGCAGGCAAGGTTTCTTTGAGAATCAAAAACGGGCCGGAAGAAGAAAAAAACATCGAGCTGTCCGAAGAAACGCTCATAAATGTCGCCGGTAAATTTTCACTTAATTATGAAAAACTTGATCTTGAAATCATAAATGACGTTGAAAAACCCGACCATGCCGGGCTCAATGCCGAATTGTCCGTAAAAACCGGAAGGATGAATGAGCTTGAAAAAATTTTCGGTACAAATGACCCCGCAATGATCGCCGCCAACAGGAAAAATGCTGCCGGTCTCAACCAGGAAAGACAGGTTCTTGCCGAAAGACTGAGGAGCCTCGATGCAGGAACAATAAACTCGGAGTTGAGCGAAACAATAAAAGAGCTTGCCGGTCTGGGTGATCAAAAGGAAACAGGCGCAGTCGACGTCGAAAAAATCGACAGGCAGCCGGTTGACAATTACCTTAGATTTTTGAACAATAAAGTTATCGAACTTGGTGCAAGGATCGAAGGCATGGTTAATCTGAGGGAGAGCATTATTAAAAATTACGGCGGCCCGGATGAATTGAAAAACCGCTATTTGCTTGCAAGGGACACAATCGATACATTGAAAACGCAAATTGATTATTTAAAACCCGGGAACATAAGCAGCATTACGGACAGGGATTTGGGCAATGCACGGATGGAAATCGAGGTAACAAAACGGAAGATCGTAGAAGCCGGGCAGGAAAGGACGCGGATAAATACAAGGCTTGAAAATTATTTTACCCTTCAGAATGAAAAGGCGAGGCTCGAGTCAACACTTGCCAGTCAAAAGTCAAGGCTTGAAACAGAAAAAAACAGGTTTAATGCCATAAGACTTTTGATGAAACTGATAGATGAAGAAAAGAAAGGGCTTGAGGATGAAGTGTTAAAGCCCCTTGAGAAAAAAGTCACGGAAGCATTCTCAAGGATCACCGGCAGCAGGTATGCCGGAATATCGATCAACGACAATTTCAGGCTCTCGTCCGTTGATGCAAGTGCGGTTACGGGGAATGCTTCGGTAAATCATGAGACATTGTCATTCGGCACAAGGGAACAGCTTGCCTTTTTATTGAGGCTCTCGATCGCCGATTTTCTTGCTAGGAAAGACAGGCAGCTCATGATGCTGGATGATAGCTTTGTAAACACGGACGACGGGAGGCTCGGCGTCATAATAGATTTGATAAAATCTTACTCCGATCGTATCCAGTTTTTGATATTTACCTGCCGTGAGGACTATAACGCCTACAGGGACGAGTTTAACTTCATCGACTTGAATGCAATGCTGGATTGATTAATAGCACAAATTATCAAAGGGGAACCATGGATATAGCAAGGATAAAAAAAATTCATATAATTGGCATCGGGGGATGTGCGGCTAGTGCAATTGCGGAATTCCTCAATGACAAAAAAATTACTGTTACCGGCTCGGAGCTTAAAAAACGGGAAGGCCTCGAATACCTTGAAAAGAAAGGCATAAAAATATTCTACAATCATGACAGCCGGAATCTTCATGTCAACAATGAGCCGCCAGATGCCGTGCTTTATTCTCCGGCGATTGTTTCGCTGAATCCGGATAACCCGGAGTTAGTCGAAGCAAGGCGGCTCGGCATCATGACTTCAAGCTGGGAAGAATTCATTGGTGTTTATCTTGATGCTACCGGCAGCACGGGCATTACCGTAAGCGGCAGCGAGGGCAAGGGGACAACCGCTGGGATTCTTACAACGATACTTAAGGGTACGGAATTTGACCCGCTTGCTATCCTCGGTGCGAAGATCAAGAATATAAACGGTTGTGATGACTCGAATATCTATGCCGGCAAAGCCTTTACCTACATTCTTGAAGGTGATGAGTATAACAGGAATTTTTTAAGCTATCATCCGTCGATAAACATTACCGTAAATTTCCAGTACGAGCATCCCGAGACCTACCGCAATTTTGCGGAATACAAAAAGGCGTTCAATGATTTTTTCTGCGGAATGAAGGGAAGAAAAACGCTGATATTAAGATCGAGTGAGAATGCAGCCGGGTTCGTAAAGGAATACAGGCTTGACAAATCGCACAAGATCATCTGGTTCGGCGACAGGGGAAGCGGCTGTGATTATTGCATAACGGAGCGTTCGGCTGGTACAGGCGGTATCCGGTTCAGACTTAAGTCTGTTCTGGGTGAGTTCGATTTCAATATTCCAAGCCTGCCCGGGTATCTTGTCTACAATGCAGCAGGGGCGGGGATTGCGGCTATCGAGATTGGACTGGATATCGGAGTGATTCAAAAAAATATTGCCAAATTCAAGGGCATGGTACGAAGGTTTGATGTTTTCAAAACAAAAAACAACGGGGTAATCATAACCGATTATGGTCATTCTCCGGAATCTATCCGGACAATTGTCGGTGAGATCAGAAACATTTTTAAAAATAAAAAAATTCATCTGATTTTCCAGCCGCATCTTTTTTCCCGTACGTTCAATTTTTTTAATGAATTCATTGTAGAATTGGGCAAGGCCGACAGGATAAGTCTTGTCGATATTTACCCAGCAAGGGAAAGGCACGAAGATTGGGATGACAAGATAAACTCGATGATGCTTTATGACAAATTAAGGCTTGAGGGAAAAAATGTTTATTATGCAGGTAAAAGCATGGAAATAGCCGAAGCCCTGAAAGGCAAAATCAGCGAGGATGAAGTTACGTGTTTTATCGGTGCTGGGGATATGGATCAGTATTATCCGGCTATACTGAAATTTTTTGAAGCAAAATCTTTTTTTTGAATATCATTCAACGTCTCCAATGCCGTCTATTAATATTTTTCCGAATTGTTTTAACTCCGATGTGATTGTATCGCTGAAATCACTGTATTTCAGGTTGAATGTCATCATGTAGTACCTGTTTTCTTTGTATATTTCCCAGACAAAAAGCACTATGCTGTTTTCATTGTCAAGGCTCCGCTCTTTTTCATCCGGTATCACGATGTATTCCAGATAAACCGTATGCTCCATCTTCACAAAAGTAGTGTCAAAAGTTTTCATTTTTTGCCTCAAATTTGCAATTGCTTCGTCTTCATCATAATTTTTTATTATCGAATTAATCTGGATCAGGATTTGCGGATATGTTTCGCAGGTAAAATTATAATAGCCGTTTTCATTGCCTGCTTCTTTCAAACTGATGCTGTCCGGAAGAGTCAGGGTTTCATCGTTATCGCCTATTTTGTATTCTTCTGGAGAGAGAAAATTGATGCCGGCAAAAAAAATTATTAATAAAAAAAGATTTTTTTTCATGGCTCTGTCCCCGTTTGTTTGAATTTAATATTAATTTCTGGATTTATTCAATGAAAAAATAAAAAAATGAAAATTTTTGTAAACGATTCCTGTGTTTTGGTTGATTAATATATGGTAAGGAGATAAATGAATATGGAAAAAATTGCAAAAGAAAAAGAACATGATTTTCACATGGTGCTTAGAAGTGAATTGAAATCTAAAATCTGTGGACTGGCTGTTGAATTGGGATGCGATATTTCCACCGCATGTGTTTATATCCTGGATAAAACACTATGCATTCTCAAAAAATATCAATTTAATATGGAAGAGGTTGATGAGGTCAGTACTTACCAGAGAGTCGATTGGGACGAGGATATTCACATTTACATGGAAGAGACGTATTACCGGAAGATAAAACATTTGGCTGATAGTATGTTTGCTTTTAGTATTGCTATTGTAATCAGAAAGCTTTTTGAATTTTATTTTGAAATGCTGGAATTGAGTGAATTTGACGCTGAGAGAGTTGAAAGAATATTTAAAAGATATTATTTGATATATGTTAAAGCTTATGGCAAGAGTATATTATTTTGGAAAAAAAGTTTAATAAAAAAACAATTGTTAGGGGAATTTTCATATTTTTTGGAATTTAATGACAAATTTTCAATAACAAGCTTTAATTTTATCAAATCAGATTGAGAAAATGAAATAATTCACCCTTTGATTTGTCTGATTACTCCGGTTTCTATCAATTCTCATCAATCTTTATAATTTCCCTGTAATCGATTTTTACCGAGACGCCTTTTTTCGGTTTCAAAAGGTCAATGGCTTTCATGAAAGTTTTGTTCTTTTTCTGCCAGAGCCTGTTTAAGCCCCTTGCATAATAGGCAACCGTTGCGCCGAACCACCTGCCAAGAAGGAATCTTCTTATAATTCTGACCATTGAATAAAACTTGTTGTGGCTGATTATTTGTGCCCATTGCAGTTCGAAGATCGAAAAATTTTTAGGTTTGAAAACGACATGATGTGTGTCATATAAAGACCAGTCATCAAACAGGATACGGTTTTCTTCCTTCATCTTTTTATAAAGATCTGAGCCGGGCAAAGGGGTGAGAATCAAAAATTGTGTTGAAGTAATTTTCGCCTTCTTTGCAAAATTTATAGTCTCTTTTACCGTCTTCCAGTTGTCATCATCAAATCCGTAGACGAACATTCCGTGGACGAAAAATTTGTGTTTCAGTAATATCCTGATAGCCTTGCTTATGTCTGCAACGGTCTGGCTCTTTTTCATCGCGATGAGGCTGTCGGGATTTATTGATTCAAGCCCTATATAAAGCACGTTGCATCCCGCCTTTTTCATGAGTTTGACAAGTTCCATGTCCTTTACAATGTCTGTTCGCACCTGGGTGGACCACTTGAATCTCAGTTTGTTTTTTATCATTGCGTTGAGAAGCTCTTTTGCCCTTTTTTTGTCCGCCGTGAAATTGTCGTCATAAAAGAATATAAAGTGCTTTTTAGAGTCGTACTGTTTCAATTCGTTGATGATGTTTTCCGTCGAACGAAACCTGTATTTCTTGCCGAACATTCCCGTGACCGAGCAGAATTCGCAGTGAAACGGGCAACCCCTTGAGGTCTGGATCGGAATTATTTTTACGCCTCCTATTTTCTGGGCCATTGATGTAATGAGATTAAAATCGGGATACGGCAGTCCGTCAAGTTTTGTTATGAAATCTTCCTTGTGGTTATGCACAATTTCATTGTCTAATTTGTAGGAAAGATTCGGCACTGTAGAAAAATCCCTGCTGCCTTCCCATGCGTCGATGAAAGCCATTAAAGCATTCTCTCCCTCGCCCCTTACAACAAAATCAGAGTGGCTAAGCGCCTCCTCAGTCTCGAATGTAACGTGAGGTCCGCCCATTATGACAGGGATGCCCATTGCCTTCACCCTGTCGGCTATTGCATAAGCCCTGTTTGCCGTAGAGGTTATAGTGGAAATCCCGACAATTGTCGCTTCTTTTATTTTTTTAAAATTTATATTTGCAATTTCTTCAACAATTATTTCGGTTTCCCATCCTCTTTTTTTCATTAAAGCGCCGAGAATGAAAAGTCCGAGTCTCGGCAGTCTGAATTGTTTGAATACATGAAGGTTTGCGGCCTTCGGTTCTATGAAAATTATCTTGTTCATTTTTTTTCCTCTTTTGATTCCAAAATTTTATGACACTGGTTCAACAGGTTCATGATCTCCTTTTTCTTGCTTTTTAATAATTCGTCCCATCTCTGGATACCGTCCTTAAACTGGTTCATTTTCGAATAAAGCCGGTCTATTTCCTTTAACATCAGGTTCAACTCTTCTTCCTGCTTTTTCGGTTTAAATGCATTGATGTCATTCTGGATAGCGAGGAAGTCCCTGAAATAATCGGAAATCACCTTGATTTCTTCAAGTGTATAGCCGAATAATTGCAGATCCCTGATGAGCTCGCATAGATAAATATAAACTTGCGAGTACAGTCTGAATCCTCCTTCGCTTCGCATGTCGGGTATTATTATTCCCTTGTCCTCCCAATGTTTTATCGTTCTTGGGCTTACACCGACTTTTTCCGCAAGGTTTCCGACCGTAAGATATTGACTATCTTCATTTATCGTTTTCTTGTGGATATCCTTCGGTAACCCCACTTTTTTTATAATTCTCTTGATTTCATCATGCCGGTAGCCCAGGCCGGTCAGTTGTTTTATATGAAGTGCTTTTTTAAGGTTAAGGAATGAATAATAAGGCAGATTTTCATCGGTATAGCCTACGGGTTTCAATAGATTGATATTTTCCCATTCCACCAGGGTTTTTTCATTGATTTCGACTTTTTTTAGCAGTTCTTCCTTGCTGATTATCTGGGTATCCATAACAAAATAACCCTGATCGATTGATAATATCTTAAATGTAATAATACGTCTACGTATATATTATTGTTGTTAAAAAGTCAATGCTTATTGAAAAAATTATAAATTAATTGGCAAGAATCCTGAAAAAAATGATATTAATATGAAGAATTCATGCGTTGGATTAATGAAATGGATAAAAGGCTTTTTCAATCACATTGTGTTTTTCCTACTCCCGATATTTCAAAAACTTCCGGATATTACAGGAAAATTCTGGGCTTTTCTCCTGTCGAATACCTTGATGCAGCCGAGCCGCATGTCTGCCTGTATCGTGATGATACGGAAATCATTCTCACAGTGTCAAAAAATCAAAGGGTCATTCCAAACAGGGAGCTATACGGCTACGGGTACGATGCTTATTTCATTACAGATAACCAGGAGGCGCTTGAGAATGAATTCAGGGCCGCCGGGGCTAAAATAGTCCGGCCCTTGTTCGAAACGGATTATCATAACCGGGAATTTGTTGTTGAAGATATAGACGGCAGGTGGCTCGGCTTCGGCATTAAGGAAGAACGCAAAAGTTTTTAATGACAGGCTTGGAGAGTGGATAATTTAGAAATAAATCAGCCGATGTCATGGATCAACAGATATATTTGAAACGGTGAAAGGGTAACAAAATTAATTATTATCCTTTAAAAATTTAATTAAAAATTGTATATGTAATTTAAGGTCTTACTCATGCAGTTTACTGCGACGGTAACAGGAAAAAAAGCATGGAGGTTGGAGAATGAGCGTGGAAATAAAAAAAATAATAGAAGAAATAAAAAATCGTCTTATTGAAATATATCACCCCAAGTATATTTATTTATTCGGATCTTATGCATGGGGAGAGCCGGATAAAGACAGCGATATAGACTTATTTATCATTGTTGAAGAAAGCGATCTTTCTATGACTGACAGAATGAGGCTGGGATATTCCGGTTTGTTTGATTTTTCAAAACCTCTTGATATTATTGTTTATACTGTTAAAGAATTGAATGAAAAAAAAGATCACCCTTCATCTTTAAGTTATAAAATTTTGCAAAAAGGAGTCATTTTGTATGAAGCTGCATGAAGAATGGCTTTTTAAAGCGGAAAATGATCTGGAATCATCAAAAATACTTTTTCAGTCAAATAAAAATTTATTTGATATTTGTGCATATCATGCACAGCAATGCGCGGAAAAATCTTTGAAAGCTTTCCTGGTTTATAAAAAACAGGAAATAGACAAAACACACAATCTCGTGACTCTCATTTCACAATGCAAGACAATTGATGTGGAATTTGAAAGCCTTGCAAAAGAAATAGTATTTTTAAATCCTTTATCATGAAGAGGCAACAGGATTGAAATGGCCGGAGATTGACAAACCGGTTCAAACGTTTATTCTTGCAATAATGAGGATGGCCGGTTTTGGTATATCGTGCCTTTCAATAATCCTGATTTTATATTCTGTTTACGTTTATTTCAATCAAAGCATTGCCGTAAAATATGCAATCCCGCTGGCCGCCCTGTTGTTCTGGTGCGGTTCGTTCGGTGTAACTTTTTATGTACACAAAAAGACGGGCGCGAATACTC
>JBJKSS010000495.1:0-2915 GCA_046703745.1 Spirochaetota bacterium | reverse complement strand
GGTTATAATATCGAGTGATTCTGCACCGAGTTCGGCAATTATCTTGCTATCAAGCGTGATTTTTTCTTCTTCAATATTTAGAACCTCGGCAATTATTTTTTTTACCTTGCCGAATATTTCATCTGTTTTTTCATCCATAAACAAGACCCTTTTTATAAAATTGAATCATAATTTAATATATAAGTAATAATAAGTCAATTACAATTTGTTTCTTCGTATGAAATTCTGCTGTTTTTCAATCAGGCGCTTTTTGTATTCATTATAATTGAACGCAAGGTCGTCAACCGCCTTTAGAAAATCATCGCAGACCTTTATGATGTTTTCCTTATAGATTATTTCGGAACCCTTGAAGTAATTGACGTTCTTGAGGTATTCGAGCCTGTATTTAACGTAGAATGCCTTGGATTTGAGCAGGCTCATGATTTTCAAATTGTCTATTTTCCTGTATATCCTGATGCATAAAACGATATCTACTGCATGGTTTACGGGAAAATTATTTGCCATGTTAATGTTAAGCAACAGATCGATCGTCTCAAATACGAGTTCCAGTTTGTCCGAAGGCGTCGACGGCTTGATGAAATTGGCCTTTAGCTTGAAAAACAACTTGGGATTTGCCCTCAAGAATTCCCTGTAATCCGCTTCATTGATGAAAAATTCCAGGACAAGCAGTATCTGGATGTATTCGAGTATCTCGATGAGGTATTCCTGTATTATATGAATCCATTTTGACGGCACCTGTGTGGAAGTGAATTTGAAATTCTCGAATTTTTTTGTCGATTTCCACCTGTTGTAAGAATCAAAATCAAATTTCACGTTGATATTTTTGACGAAAGATTTGAGCCAGTCCCTGTTTTTCGTGAGAAACACATTGAATTTTTCAATAAGGTCTATCATGCCGTAATATTTCGGAGCATTTCTGAAAATTTCCTCAACCGGTATATGCTTGTAGGTTTTTATGTATTGTTCTTTTTCTTTCAGATAATTGTCAATTTTCTGGAAATAAAACCCGAGCTTTTTTTTTCTCTCCTCATCATCCATGGGTTCGGTTTTTTTGTCTTCTATGCTTTCTTCAGCCGCCTGTTCGAATTCGCCGGCGTCTTCCTGTACATCTTCGAAACTGTCATCCATGAGGGGAAGGTTCATCTCGTCACTTTCAAATTTTTCATCGTTTTCCATAAAAAACCCTGAATTTTGAATTTAAGATTAATACTTGTTTTTATATATATCTTCATTATAATAAGATTATTTTTAAAAGTCAAACACTTTAACCGTTACTGACATTATCGCTTTAATAACTTGTAAACATAAAGAATTTGTTAAAAAAATCACATTATAGTTGACAGTTGATATAAAAAGATTTAAATTGCTCCACAAGCGAAAATTATACCTTAATAATTTTTACCATTTATGAGCTATAAATAAATTTTAGGAGTATTACCAATGGCTGGTGTAATATTAAAAGACATTACTAAAGTATATCAGGGCGGTTTTACGGCGGTACATAAGGTAAATTTAGAGGTGCAAGACAGGGAATTTATTGTATTGGTTGGTCCTTCGGGCTGTGGTAAATCAACGACTTTGAGAATGATTGCAGGGCTTGAAGACATTACTGAGGGAGAGCTTTACATTGATAACAAGATTGTCAATGATATAAGCCCGAAAAACAGGGACATAGCAATGGTTTTCCAGAATTATGCCCTTTATCCTCATATGTCAGTTTATGAAAACCTTGCATTTGGTTTGAAGATCCGCAAAATACCGAAAGATGAAATCGAAAAGAGGGTTCAGGAAGCAGCAAAGATTCTTCATATTGAAAATCAGCTTCAGAAAAAACCAAGCATGCTCTCCGGTGGTCAAAAACAGAGGGTTGCAATGGGCAGGGCTATCGTAAGGAAACCCAAAGTATTCCTTTTTGACGAACCATTATCAAATCTTGATGCAAAACTCAGAGTTACCATGAGAACCGAAATAGCAAGACTGCACTCGAAATTGCAGACTACTATAGTTTATGTTACACATGACCAGGTGGAAGCCATGACATTGGGTGACCGAATAGTCGTCATGAAAGACGGTTTTATCCAGCAGATAGATTCGCCTTTGAGCATATACAACAGTCCGGTTAACAAATTCGTAGCAGGATTCATCGGATCGCCTCCAATGAATTTTTTCCTTGTAAGGGTTAAAAAATCAGGCAACGATATTTATATCGAACACGGGGATTTCAAACTCAATCCGACAAAGAAACAGCAGGCAAAACTGAAGGATTATGTTGATAAGGAAATAACATTTGGTTTCAGACCCGATGATTTGTTTGCAAAGCCATCCAAGAGCGATGAGAGGATGAAGGCAACAATAGATGTTATCGAACCATTGGGATCGGAAATTGACATTTATCTTTCTACTTCTGATGATTCTCAGCTTGTTGGATGTGTTCCTCCGACAAGCGAATACAAGGTTGGTGATCAGATAGAGCTCGGCATTGATATGGATAGATGTCATTTCTTTGATGTAACCGGCAATGAAGACAAGATTGCTTAATGAATTAAAATTCGTTTATATATGAAAAGAGGCTTTTTAAGCCTCTTTTTTTTGATTTTTTTTTTTAGTTATGATAAAAAGGTATTGGGAGAAAAATAATGAAAAAAATCATGATTTTGTTTTATTTTTGCCTGGTTATGAATTTGGTATATGCAAATGAAATTGTTGTTAAACCCCTGGCGTTGGTCAAAATTACCATTGATTCAAATAAAGGATCTTTGGCGGCGGAATCAACAGTAAAATATTATTTGATTTGTGACACAACTGAATTTAATAAAGTTGCAATAAGATTGCCGTTTGAAGGTTCTTCATCCGGTGAAAATTTGTTTAAAAATAATATCAAAAACAATATAAACAACAAATTTGATGTAAGATTG
>JBJKSS010000494.1:0-8106 GCA_046703745.1 Spirochaetota bacterium | reverse complement strand
GGGCAATAGTATGAAGCCGAGCCGAGAATATTCTCCTTTATTATTATAGTGTTGCACCTGCTGCATTTTTTACCGGCATTTTATTTGTCCATTTTCCTCTCATAGCCGCCGTTTGATCCGTAAATGTCACATTCTGCCATGCAGCCTTTTTTGGCAATTGCATCTTTGATCACTCCCGTAATGGAATCATACAAGCGCTTTCTTTCATTCTCAGAAAGAGTATTGACTTTTCGTTTGGGATGCAGTGAAGAATCATAAAGGATGTCGTTGATATAACCGTTGCCCAGGCCGGACATTTCGCCCTGCTTCACGAGCATTGCTTTCAGAGAATCATTCTGATTGTTTGACAACACCTTGCAGAAAAGCCCATATGTAAATTTTTTATTCCCGGGCGAAATGCCTATGTTGCCCGCGTATTTGTGGGCGGTTATTTCATCCATGTCAAATATTTCGACAAATGCATAAAGCGTTGACATGAATATTAAAACTGAATCATCGTCAAAGACAAACTTCACATGAAAATTCCCGGGGTAGTCGTTTTTATCGAATAACATGAGCTTGCCTACCACTTCACCGAACAGCAAAAATTTTTCATTGCCGAATTCGATGAAAATCCACTTGCCCCTTGAGGTAACAGATTTAACCTGTGTGTTTATGATCTGATCCTTACGGGCATCAAGATTGCACATGCCCTGCCTGATAATACTTTCACATTTTGCGCCCAACGTTATTTCCCTGATTGATTTTCCTTCCAATTCCTTTTTCAATTGCGCGGTTATGTTGATTATTTCGGGGAGTTCCAGGGCCATGTTTAATCCTTTTTCTTCTCAACTTCGTAGCGGATGATCGTGATGTATTTTGCCGGGTTTCCCTTGCCGAAAAACCCCGGACCCCTGATATATTCTTCCTCGTGAGCCCCGGTGATGCTGTAGCCGCTGTCAGAGATAAATTTATGGAGTTTTTCAATCGTCGGGGTTTCCGATTCATACGATCCGAAATGGACTATTTCCGCTACATCAGAGTCGTACCAGTAATCCAGTTTTATCGAAGGGTCGATCCCCTTTGGAAGTGCTGTTACATTCCCGGCAACGGGCAAGGCCCACACTGCGGTCCATTCATTGACCGGTGTATTGAAAGGCTTGGGCCACCGTGCCCGTGGTGCAGCCATTTTTTTCCCCTTGAATTTCAATTTGTAATAAGCGCCATAGAGTTTCCCGACTGTTTTTCCCATAGCATCGTGATTTCCTGTTGTTTCCATAACGAGCATCTTCTGTTTTTCTTTATGGATGATTTTCGGTTCTTTCATGGATTCAAAATTTTTGGGATTCGGGCCGCATGCACTCAAGATCAGAATGATCCCGAAAAAGGCGGAGATTTTCATTTTCATCTTTTTTCTCCTTTTAAATTGTTGTTCTATTATAAATCAAAGCAGTGACAGCGTTATGTCAGCATGTTTTCAATTTGAGTAGAATTCCGCAAGTTTTTTTGTGTATTCTGCAAGGAATTTTTTCAATACTTCGGGAGCAATCACTTCTATCTCGCAATTGTGATAAAGGAGGCTCTTTGCGAAATAATCTGTCGTGTCGATTATCCCGGTTATCTCATGATAATCAGGCGTTTCCTTTTCATCGATTATGTTAAAAAACCTCGATCTGATCTGGCCGACAATTGTCGGGTTCTTAATCCGCACAGTTGCATTCACAAGATCGAGGCCTGAAAGTATTTTTTTGAAAATCTCGCTCATGTTGCCGTGTGAAAGCCTGTCGAATTTCTCCTTCGTAACTGTAAAGCTTTCTATCCTGTCGAGCCTGAAATCCCTGTATTCATTCCTCAGCCTGCAAAAAGCTATGAGGTGCCAGTTGCCTGAATAAAAAAAGAGGTAAATCGGTTCGATCAAACGGGCAGTTGATTCATTCTTCGCCGAGCGGTATTCTATTGAAGAAACGCAGTTGTCCGTCAAAGCCTGGTGAATATTGATGAGAAATCCTGACCTGTTTTGCGATCCATAAGCAAAAACCTCGATCCTGTCCTCAAGGCTCTCGAGGTAATCCTTGTTTTGCACATTCATCACGGCCTTGATCTTGTCCATCGCAGAATCAAAAAGCTTTTTGGTCTTCTGATCCGAAAACTTCCCAAAGAGCTTTCCAGCCATTATGAGGGAGCCTGCTTCTTCAGGTGTGAATGTTACCGGTGGAAGACTGTATCCTTCAAGCAGGTAATATCCGATGCCTGCTTCTGCTCCGATCGGGATACCTGCTTCGGTCAGTGCATTGATGTCCCTGTAAACCGTCCGAAGGCTTATTTCAAATCTTCCTGCGATTTCCTTTGCCCTGATGATTCTTTTTGTCTGGAGCTGGATCAAAATTGCCTGGAGCCTGTCAATACGGTTCATAGATTTGAAATATACAATTTAATTAAAAAATTTTAAACAGTTTATTGATTAATTTAATTATATATATTATACTGATAATGATTATCAATATCAGTATAATATATATAGCCCCATGAAAATCATAAGTGGTGATTTACATGGAATATTAATAAAACAAAAAAAACACTTAAGAGAATAGAAAACAGGAGGATTTTATGACAATTTTTGATTTGAAATACGGGCAAAATTTTATAATTAAACATGTTACTTTGCCGCGTGAAATTGGCAAGCGTTTGGCTGATATGGGTTTCACGGAAGGAGTAAAGGGCGTAATTATCCGCACAGCTTTATTCGGTGATCCAATCCAGATAAAAATTATGAATTACGATATTTCAATCCGCAAATCGGAGGCAAAAGGTGTTTTGGTTGAATTATTGAAAGATAATGAGAGGGAATATGAAAATTATTAAAATCGGCCTGTCGGGAAATCCGAATTCCGGCAAAACAACCTTATTCAACAGTATTACAGGATCACATCAAAAAGTCGGAAATTATGCCGGGGTCACAGTCGAAAAGAAAGAAGGCAGAAGAATATATAAAAACTTTGAGTTTATAATTTATGATCTGCCGGGCACCTACAGTCTAACCGCATATTCGATTGATGAAGTAATCGCAAGAGATTTTATAATTGAAGAAAAACCAGATGTCATTATTGACGTAATCGATTCCACAAACGTGGAAAGAAACCTCTATCTCTGTCTTCAATTTCAGGAGTTGAGAATACCGATAATCGGAGCCCTGAATATAATCGATCAAGCTGAGGAAATGGGGATCACCATTGACGATAAACAGCTTTCCAGAATTCTTGATATTCCAATGATCAGGACTATGGGGCCGAAAGGAAAAGGAATTAGCGAACTTCTGGACGAAGCGATAAAAATTGTTGAAAATAAAGAACATTCAAACAGGATTCCATCCTATGGGAACGAAGTTGAAACAGAGATCGAGGCTATTGAAAAAATTTTTAAGGAGGATAAAAAATTTTCAGACGTTTATCCTTCAAGATGGATGGCCATAAAATTGCTTGAAAAGGATGAAAATGCATATAAAAAAATCGAAAAAAGTAAAAATGTAAATGAAATAAAAAAAAGAACGGAAGAAAGCATCAAGAAAATCGAGTCCCATTTCGGGCGGGATTCTGAAATAGTCATATCAGAGCAGCGTTATGCGTATATACATGGCTCGGTAAAAGAAACAATTTCAAAAGTCAATGATAAATCAACAGTAACCGAGAAAATTGATGTTGTTTTATTAAACCGTTTTCTGGGACTGCCGATTTTTCTATTTGTACTGTGGGCTATCTTTCAGATGACTTTTACAATAGGTGCCTACCCAAAAGACGCTCTTCAGGCTTTCTTCGGATGGCTGGGCAGCATGACAGGTAAATTCATCCCCCCAGGAATGCTTTATTCACTTATCGTTGACGGAATAATAGGCGGCTTTGGCAATGTTTTTTCTTTTATCCCCCTGGTTGTAATCTTATTCATATTTATTTCTATACTTGAAGATTCCGGGTATATGGCCAGAGCGGCGTTTATAATGGATAAATTCCTCCATATTTTCGGGCTACATGGGCAGTCTTTTTTGCCTATGATGGTAGGATTTGGCTGCTCTGTCCCCGCCATAATGGCATCAAGAACCCTTAAAAGCAGGAAAGACAGGATCGTGACGGTACTTGTCACGCCGTTTATGAACTGTGGGGCAAAACTTCCTGTACATATCGTGCTTGCAGGCGCTTTTTTTTCGAGGAATGCAGGCAACGTGATATTCTCCATCTATATTGCGGGCATTTTTCTCGCCCTGGTATCTTCATTATTGATCCGTAAAACCGTTTTGAAAGGAGAGTCAACTCCGTTTGTCATGGAATTGCCGCCGTACAGATTCCCGACATTTAAAGGGATTTTGTGGCATGTGTGGGATAAATCTAAGCAGTATTTCAAAAAAGCCGGAACGATCATTCTTGCGGCATCTATCGTTGTCTGGGCAATAACGGCATTCCCAAAGCCGCCTGAAAATACCACGAAATACAGGAATATGGCAAATGAGTATAAATCCAGAAATTTTAACAATGTAAAATCCAGGCTGGAGTCATACCTGAGGGACAAGGCCGAAATTAATGTTTTAAAAGACGGGGAAGAACGAAAAAAATACGAAGTTATAATTGGTAGAATACAGAAAAACGAAACGACAATTGACAATGAGGTCGATAAAATTCTCGAGGTAGAGTCAGGCGGTTATGCGGAAAATATAAAGGCCGAAGAATCCCTCTCATACAGTATTGCTGGCAGGATAGGAAAATTTATAGAGCCTGCAGTCCGGCCACTTGGTTTTGACTGGAAAATAGGAATCGCCACTGTAACCGGTTTTGCCGCAAAAGAAGTCGTTGTCTCGACTCTGGGAACATTGTACAGCCTCGGCATTAATGAAGGAAAAGAAAGCGAAACATTGAAGCGCGCCCTTCAGAATGATAAAACATTTAATCCTCTTGTTGCCTATGTTCTCATGCTGTTTGTTCTTGTACTTGCCCCCTGTTTTGCGGCACAGGCAACAATAAAAGCCGAGCTTGGATGGAAATGGCTGGGATTTTTTTATTTTTTCACAACCCTGTTTGCATGGAGCTTATGCTTTGCTGTTTACAGGATTGGGATATTTCTTGGCTTAGGAGGTTAAAAATGCTGGAAATGATTGTTGTAGGTACAATTGTCGCTTTTGCGATTTTGTACTTCGGTTTTAAAATGTTTAAAATTTTTCATCGTACTTCAGGTAGTTCAGGCTGTGGGTGCAGCAGTGATGACTGCGGGAATTGCAGTAAATTAAAAAAGCAAGACTAAAATTTATATTTTTTTAAAAATGATTGATTAAATTAATATTCTGTATTAAAATGATAATCATTATCACTATGGAGTAAGCATGGATACTGCTGAGAATATTCTTGATGAATTCATAAAGGAAAAAGGTATCAAAAAAAGCAGCCAGAGGAATATTATTCTTAATGTATTCCTCAACACGGAAAAACACCTTTCCATACAGGAATTATGCGATCTTGTGAAAAAAAACAATCCCGAGATCGGGCCGGCAACTGTTTACAGGGCAATCAAGATTATCTGTGAATCGGGAATTGCTGAAGAGATAGATATAGGTGACGGTGTTAAAAGATACGAACATAAATACGGCCACCAGCATCATGATCATATGATCTGTGTAAAATGCAACGAATTCATCGAGTTTTGTGATCCCGAGATAGAAAAACTTCAGGATAAAATAGCGAAACAGAACAAATTCACACCCTTAAGTCATAAACTGCAGATTAAGGGAATATGCAGCAAGTGCAGTAAAAAATAATATTTTTTTATTCAATATTGATAATGATTATCATTATTGAATATATGGAGAATTAAAATTGCTGTTAAAAAGAAAGAGTCGCTCAGAAGACACCAATAAATCCGTGAATTTAAAAAAAATTGCGCTTGTGGGCACACCGAATGTCGGTAAAAGCGTAATGTTCAACAATTTGACCGGTACTTATGCCACTGTGAGCAATTACCCGGGCACATCTGTCGAAATTTTGAGGGGAAGGACAAAAATTCATGAAACGTACTATGAGGTTATCGATACCCCCGGTATGTATTCCCTGATTCCTCTCACCGAGGAAGAAAGAATCGCAAGAAGGATATTCATCGAGGAAAAACCCGATATAGTGCTTCACATGGTAGATGCCAAAAATCTCGAAAGAATGCTCAATTTCACCCTTCAATTAATCGAGGCCGGCCTGAACATCATTCTCGTTGTCAACATGATGGACGAGCTTGAGAGACTCGGCAGGAAGGTCGACATTCAAAAGCTTGAAGACATCCTCGGCATACCGGTTGTTTCAACGGTTTCTGTGAATAAAAAGGGGATGAAGGAATTAAGGGAAAAGATAGCTTCATTCAAAAAGCATCTGTCGCCTCATGTCATTGAATATCCGTTTGAAAAAAGCATAGGCCATCTTGAGGATTTATTAAAAAACGTGCAAATAATGACACCTAGGTTCGCTTCCATCCTTTGCGTGGAGGAAGACGAGGAAATAACCGGGATGCTTAAAGATGATTATGACATCAATGCGATCCAGACAATTGTCGGTGAGATAAAAAAGGGCTACAAAAAACCGATTGATCTTGTTATTGCAGAATCCAGGCAAAAAATTGCAAGCGGTATTGCAGGCGATGTAGTCGAGAATTCCGGCAGGACAAAATTCAATTTCCAGGAAATGCTAAGTAAAATTACCATAAATCCGCTCACGGGCCTGCCGATTTTATTGATCGTGCTTTATCTTGGCGTTTATAAATTTGTCGGGGAATTCGGGGCAGGTGTTGTAGTAAATTTTTTTGAAAATACCATTTTTATCAAATATCTCAATCCATTCCTCATGGATTTGTTTGCAAGGATAAGCAGTTTCAGGATACTCAACGAGCTTTTTGTCGGCGAGTACGGGATACTCACAATGGGGCTGCGTTATGCATTCGCAATAATTCTGCCCATAATTTCGATATTCTTTTTTGTATTCGCAATAATTGAGGACTCCGGGTATTTGCCGAGGCTCGCGATGATGCTCGACAGGGTCTTCAAGAAAATAGGGCTCTCGGGAAGGGCCGTGATACCGATTATCCTCGGCTTCGGATGCGACACCATGGCAACTGTTGTTACAAGGACCCTTCCCACAAAAAGGGAGAGGGTAATAGCAACGATGCTACTTGCATTGTCAATACCATGCTCCGCACAGCTCGGTCTTATACTCGCACTTTTCAAGGGAAGGCCGGCATCTTTATTGATCTGGCTCGCGGTTCTTGTTTTGATTTTCCTTCTGGTAGGATTCCTCACGGCAAGGATCATGCCCGGCGACAAACCTATATTCTACATGGAGCTTCCGCCGTTGAGGCTGCCCAAATTGAAAAACGTTGTGCTCAAAACTTTCACCAGGGTGAAATGGTACATAATGGAGATAGTTCCCGTGTTCATTCTGACGAGCCTCATAATCTGGCTCTGCCAGCTCGCCGGTGTTTTCGACCTTCTCATTCATGCGCTGAAAGTTCCGATGCATTCGCTCGGGCTGCCGGATGAGGCCGGAAAAATTTTCCTCTTCGGATTCTTTAGAAGAGATTACGGCGCAGCGGGCCTTTATGACCTTAACAAATCCGGATTGATAAACGGCGTGCAGCTTGTGGTTTCGGCAGTGACGCTCACATTATTCCTCCCATGCATAACGCAGCTCATAATGAACATCAAGGAGCGTGGAATTAAGACCGGCCTGTTCATCTCGGTTTTCGTACTGGCCGTCGCTTACTCGACCGGTTTTGTTTTAAACCTCATACTGAATTCTCTCGGAGTAAAATTATGAAATGTACAAACTGCGGCAGGATTTTTAACACGGCTGAAGCCATGAAGGCTTGTGAAAAATGCAGCAAGACCGGAGGCTGCACCCTGATGCGCTGTCCCTATTGCTACCACGAATTCATCCCCGAGCCGAAATGGTTTACCAGATTAACCGAAATGTTCGGCAAAAGACACGGCCACAGGCACGGGATGAATCAGTGCAGTGTCATGAGCCTTAATGACATTCGCAAGGGCAGCAGGGCCAAGATAATCAACATACTGTCCGATGACATAAAAATGCGCCGCAAGATAATGGCTATGGG
>JBJKSS010000493.1:0-3539 GCA_046703745.1 Spirochaetota bacterium | reverse complement strand
TGTATTCTTCAGCAGTGTAAAATGGGGCAGCGGGCTCGATCCGGGTTATTATCTTATTTTTGAATATCCCTGATTTCCCGAGGTTATCAACTGCTTTTTCTGCCAGTTTTTTCTGCTCTTCACTGCTGTGAAAAATTACCGACCTGTACTGTGTGCCGACGTTAGGCCCCTGCCGGTTTGGAGTCGTCGGGTCATGGAGCCTGAAAAAATAATCGACGAGCTCTTCATAGCTGACAATTGTCGGGTCAAAGCTGATCTTGACAGCCTCGGCATGACCCGTTGTTCCGGTGCAAACTTCGTAATAGGCCGGATTTTCGGTTGTTCCGCCGGTATAGCCCACGGTTGTATCTATGACCCCTTTTAATTCCTTGAACAAAGCCTCCACTCCCCAGAAGCAGCCCGCAGCGAATATTGCGCTTTCAACCGGTTTGCCGGCAAACTCCTTTAATTTTTCTGAATGAGCATTTTTATTTTTATTCATAATGAACCGTCCTCATTTTGTAATTATATGCTCATGGGGTAATTTTTCGGCCGCTTTTTACATATCGATTATTTTTTTTGAATGAAACCGGCTCTTCCCGTATTCAATCATTCAAACAAACAAGGCCGGATAAAATTAATTGCCGCTTATTTTCATTATGCCGGGAAATAAATAAAAAAGTGCTCCCAGGGAAAAAATTATGGTCAATGCTATAGAAAACGGCTTTTTAAGGCCAAAGAATATGACCTGCTCCACGGCCCTTGCAAACCAGAACAATGAGAAAGAAAGAACAACGAATAAACCGAGGCTCGAGGTCAACAATTCATTCACAAAAAAAAGGGAAATTGCTGCAATCATGGCAAAAACAAAAATAAGGCACAAATTGAATATCTGCATTTGAGTTTATCGGGTATCAGCAGTTGAAAAACAACTGCAACAGGAATATCAGCAATGCCCTTGCTGCCAAACTCTTTGATGAATGAAAAGGATATAATTTTATATTGACAGCAAATATAATAATATTATAAATTATATTAAAAAAATATCGAATGTCCAAATTTTTTGTAATTATTTATTGCTTTATATATTATAATATTAAAAAGGTATCAAATGTCACTTGATGTATTAGATAAATCGATTGGAAATGGTTTAAAGGAAAGACTGTTAAAATTAGAGAAAGAATTCAGTGCGGATGTAATTTCTTATTTCGGAGATATTCATCCTTCTTATGAAAAAGTTTTCAGGGATTTTATTGAAGGTATTAAAAAAGAGAAAGAAAAAAAGAACAGATTGGTTATTATATTAAATACACCGGGAGGAAGTGTCGAAACCACAGAAAAATTGGTAAAAATTACAAGGTTTCATTATAATGAAATATATTTTATTATCCCTGATTATGCTTTTTCTGCTGGTACAATCTGGTGCATGTCGGGAGACAAAATATATATGGATTATTCCTCTTCACTGGGACCTATTGATCCACAAGTTTATAATGGAAAATATTATGTACCAGCCCTTAATTATCTTGATAAGGTTGAAGAATTTATTGAAAAATCTTCTAAAGGTGAACTTACAGAGGCCGAGTTTTTAATGCTAAGAGAGCTTGATTTGGCAATGTTAAAGAGTTATGAACAGGCCAAAAACCTAACAATATCCTTATTGAAAGAATGGCTGGTAAAATACAAATTTAAAGATTGGGTTATTCACAGGACTAATCCAGGAAAAAAAGGAAAACCTGTTACAAATACAGAAAAAGAAGAAAGAGCCGAGGAAATTGCTAAACTATTAAACGACAGGGGGATTTGGCATTCACATGGAAGAGCAATTGATATAAATTGTTTAAAAGACTTATTAAGGCTTGATATTGAAAATTATTCAGAAAACGTTGTATTGAGAGATTTAATACGTGAATACAATGATATGTTAACCGGGTATATTTTAAGAATTAATGTAAAATTTTTTTTACATTCCCGAATTCATTTTTTTTAAGGAGTAATATATGGATATAGCAGATAAATTAAATAATATATTAAAAAAAGAAAAAAAGAAATTTTCTGATGATAAAAATTTTTCAGAATTAATTAAAAAAATTGATGTCTTGAAACAAAAAAATATTTTAAAAAAGTCTGAATATAGCCTTCCTGCAATAGACACATTCGGCGAACGGCTTTATGGATCGCAATCAAATTGCAAAAATTAAAAAAATACCTATTTTTTTATTGACATAAATTTATAATAAGATTATAAACATTTAAAGGTAAAATATGGCAAATAATTTGAATATCTGCAGCATTAATATTTTTTCTCTATTGGCACTAGGTCTAGTGGTCGTCGTCGTATTATGTCTTCATAAAAAAGCGGGAAACCGGCAGTAATGCCTACTAAATAGATAAAAAGCCATCCCGCAACGGATGGCTTTTTTGTTGTGTGAATAAATTGTAAGGAGGACTTATGAATAAGATTACAGGCTCTGAAATCCTTGTAGAAGCCTTAAAAAAGGAAGGGGTTGATATTATTTTCGGATATCCGGGAGGCGTGGTTATTCCCCTGTTTGATGTCCTTTATTCAACACCGGAAATCAAGGTAATATTAACAAGGCATGAACAGGCTGCGGTACATGCGGCCGACGGTTATGCAAGGTCCACAGGAAAACCGGGTGTTGTTCTTGTAACTTCGGGCCCGGGCGCAACCAATACGGTAACAGGCCTTGCCACGGCAAATTTTGATTCCGTACCGATTGTGTGCCTTACCGGACAGGTTCCGACTTCAATGATCGGGATCGATGCGTTCCAGGAGGCAGATGTCACGGGGATCACCAATGCCGTAACAAAGCACAACTACCTGGTTCATTCGGTTAATGAACTCGCAGAAACCATAAAGAATTCATTCTTCATCGCAAAGACAGGCAGGCCCGGGCCGGTTGTTGTAGACCTGCCCAAGGATGTTCTCCTTAACAAGGCCGTTTTCGATTACGACATGGAAACAAACATCAGGGGATACAAGCCCCATTTGAAGGGACATGCCAACCAGTTAAAAAAGGCGGCAGAGTATATTGAGAATGCATCACAGCCCGTGATCATAGCCGGCGGCGGTACGATTATCAGCGGTGCAAGCGAAGAGCTTAAGGCCGTTGTAAAAAAATGCGACATACCGGTTACTGCAACTCTGACCGGCATGGGAAGCATAGAATATGACTCCCCGTATTTCCTGG
This sequence comes from Spirochaetota bacterium, assembly GCA_046703745.1. Lineage (GTDB taxonomy): Bacteria > Spirochaetota > GWE2-31-10 > GWE2-31-10 > JAFGQB01 > CAZHHK01. The sequence goes on along the minus strand of JBJKSS010000493.1, from coordinate 348 downwards.
GAATGCACGGAATGCACGGCACAATTGCGGCAAACAACGCAATACAGGAAGCGGATCTGATTATTGCAATGGGATCAAGGTTCGATGACAGGGCCACGGGAAAACTCTCGACCTTCGCATCAAGGGCCAAAATCATTCACATAGACATTGACACTGCTTCAATAAGCAAAAACGTCAATGTTGATGTTCCGGTTGTAGGCGATGTAAAAACCTGTCTCGCCGACCTCCTGCCGATGCTCAAGGAAAAAAAGCATGACAAATGGATGGAAAGGATAAACGAATTGAAGGCGATAAGCCATGAAATACCGAGGAATAAAAAACGGATCACTTCCATTGAGGTTATGGAGG
>JBJKSS010000492.1:0-4336 GCA_046703745.1 Spirochaetota bacterium | reverse complement strand
AGGGAGTCTTTTTCAAATTTGAATTTGTAGGCTTTTGATTTGCCGGCGATTCCCTCTTCGCTGCTTTTTGTCAAAATCAGCCGGCCGCCGGTTATCCTGTAATCGTAATTTGTTTCGTTTTCACCATCAATCCAGTCCGCATGACCGCTGAAATAAAATTCAATCGAGCCGTTGTCATTTATCCATTTGCCTATGAATTTTCCTTCTTTTTCCTTTAGGGGCTGGCTCAATGTATTATCATAAAAAATCTCATTTTTTGATCCGGGTTTTTTCAGAAGGATTTTCTGGCCGCCGTTGTATATTTCGTAATAATACTCCGTTTTTGAAGAATCCGTTTCAAGCGTCAGCCTGTTTTTTGATATTTCATACTTGCCTGTTTCCGGCGGATTCAGCATCATGTCTATCAGTTTGCCATGCTTGCCCAGATATATGCCGCCGGCCTTGAGTATTATCCTGTCGGCCGTTCCATCATCGTTTTTATGCTCCCAAGCTCCCACAATTGAAGGCTTTTGTATGAACCAGGTGCTTAAAGCCGGAACGTATGTTATCAACAGTAATGCTGCGAATGAAAGCACCAAAAATCTTATGGCCGGCCGGTATAATTCCACAACCGGCTTGTTGAACCTCAGCGATGCGATGAAGAGGTTGAGCCCGAACGGCGGAAGCAAAAAACCTATTTCAAGGTTGGCAAGGAATATGATCCCGAGATGTATGAGGTTTATGTTGTATGATTCTGCTATTGGTATAATCAGGGGCACGAGGATTACCAGTGAAGAATAAACCTCGAGGAAACTCCCCGCTATGAGAAGGAAAATGTTCAGTACAATCAGGAACATCCATTTGTTCGTTATGAAAATTTTCATGAATGCAAGAAGTTTCTGCGGGATCTGCGCATCTATTACATAATTTGTTGCGGCAAGTGCGGTGCCCATGATTATTAAAATCGCTCCCACGAGCACCATGCTTTCCTTCATTATTTTCGGCAGATTCCTGATCTTGACGTCCTTGAGGATCAATACTTCAACGATGAAAATATAAACTGCGGTTATTGATGCCATGTCTGAAATGACCATTACTCCCGAATAAACGCCTGCGAATAATATCACCGGCAGGGGAAGCTCCCATTTCATTTCCCAGAAAGCATCCCGCAGTTCCCTGAAAGAAAATTTTGTAATTTCGATTTTGTATTTTACGCTCATCGACATGGCATAAAGCGAATAGATAATGATTATTATTATTCCGGGTATTATGCCTGCGATGAAGAGCTTGTCGACTCCGACATTGGCGCTTGTACCAACGCTCAAGCCTGCTATGACAGAAAAGAGTATCAATGGCAGGCTCGGGGGGAACAGCATGCCTATGCTGCCGGAAGTTGTGATCAGTCCGAAGCTGAATTTTTCATCATACTTTTCCATGAGAAGTGTCGGAAGGAGGAATGCTCCCAGTGCGACAATTGTAACTCCAGATGCACCGGTGAATGCAGTGAATACAGCGCATGTCAATAATGTTACTATCGGAAGTCCTCCGGGCATCCACCCCACGAGAGCCTTTGTGAAACGCACGAGCCTCTTCGATGCATTGCTTGCAGCCAGTATATATCCTGCGAATGTAAACAGCGGGATGCTGTACAAAAGCGGAGTGTTGGCTATGCCTGCAATTTCCTGCGGGACTATGAGAACATTCGATCCGGCAGCGAAAAAATTGACTATCGCCGTTGATGCGATAATGGTATAAAGCGGTGTGCCGAGAATAGCGATAAAAATTATCAGTATGAGAATTAAAGCAGCTATCATCTTTTATCCCCGTTGACCGGCATTTCAGCCGGTTCATCTTCGCCGTTATATGAAACCGCCTTACGTATGTTTTTTATCGTATGAATCAGAAAGCGGACGCTCATGATAAAAAAACCTGCCGGCAGTATCAGGAGAAGTACCCATTTTTTTATGTTTAAAAAAGGAGGCTCTTCTGTTGAAGTGTATTCGATTGTGGCTATATAGATGACGAATAAAACCGATATGAGGAGGCAGACCGCAAAGGCGAATAAATTGGTTATTACCGAAAGGATTATTTTTGTCCTTCCTTTGGTAAACCTGCCTATTATATCTATTTTTATATGCTTGTTTTCATATGTTGCTATCTGTGCCGCGATCACTCCTGCCCAGAGCACGCAGTATTTTAATACCGACTCAAACCATGGTATTGAGGAACTAAAAATGCGCAGGATTATCTGCGAGAATGAAATAATTATTAAAAGCGAAAGAAAAAACACAAGCAGGGCGCTTTCAAACATTCTGAATATTTTAACCGTATTTTTCAAAAAATTAATCATATTGTTTAAACCTAGGTTATATATAAATTACTAAATATATTATGTCAAACAAAATTATAAATTTGTTTTGAATGGAGAGGTGCAAATATTGAAATTACGGTGATTTATGCCTGATTTTCCGCTTAAGGAGACTCGGCAGCAGGCAGAAATAAAGCCGGTTTTTATGCTGTTTGAATTGATGAAAGTCTTTTTATGTCGAATGCCTATGGGATAAAAAAAGCCGCCGAGCACTCAACCTGTTTATTGTGCTTGTGTATTTATATATCAGCAGATAATACCAGGTTGAGTGCTCGGCGGCTATATATTTAAGAAATATTATTTCTTAAGTTTTAATCCTTCATCTTTCGGTATTCTCATTGCATAGAATGACCTGCCGACGAATATCAATGCTATAACCAGGAAGATTCCGCCTACTATCGGAGCAATGAAACCGAGGCTCTGGTTCAAGCCGAGGACCAGTGAAAGCTCCATTGCAAGAAGTCCGAACAACGTTGTGAATTTGATGATCGGGTTCAATGCAACCGAAGATGTATCCTTGAACGGATCACCGACAGTATCACCGACTACAGTCGCTGCATGCAAATCCGAGCCCTTGCCCATGTTCTGGCTTTTAAGATCCTTGTCGATTTCAACGATCTTCTTTGCATTGTCCCATGAACCGCCGCCGTTTGCCATGAATATCGCCTGGAAAAGGCCGAATATTGCGATGGAAACAAGGTAGCTTACGAAGAATGCAGAAGCGTTGTCGCCGCCGTATGGAGATGAGAGGAACGCGAATGCAAGTGCAAACGAGAATATCGCAATGAATATATTGAACATTCCGTTCTGTGCATACTGTGTACAAATTTTTACTACTTCCTTAGATTTTTCTATGGAAGCTGCGTGGCTGGCTTTTTCATCGAGCTTTATGTTTTTCTTGATGTATTCAACGGCCCTGTATGCACCGGTTGTAACTGCCTGTGTTGAAGCACCGGAGAACCAGGATATTACGGCACCGCCTGCGAGGAAACCGAAAATTGTAAACGGGTTCAGGAGGTTGAGCAATGATGCAGGGTCAACGCCCAGTGTTTTCTGGATCAAAAGGATCAACGAGAAAATCATCGTGGTTGCACCTACAACAGCGGTTCCGATAAGAACGGGCTTTGCAGTTGCCTTGAATGTATTGCCTGCGCTGTCGTTTTCTTCAAGATAATCCTTGCCGATTTCAAAATCCGGATCAAAACCGAAATCTCTTTTGATTTCCTGCTTGATGCCGGGGATCGATTCGATCATTGATAATTCGAACACAGATTGTGCATTGTCCGTTACCGGGCCGTAGCTGTCTACTGCTATGGTAACAGGCCCCATTCCGAGGAATCCGAATGCAACAAGACCGAATGAGAATACGGCCGGGTATATCATAACGGAAGGAGTAGGAATATGCATGCTTGCAAAAAAAGCTATAACCATGAGGCCGAGTATTGCAAAGCCTTCCCAGAACGCACTGAAGTTACCGGCAACAAGACCGGACAGTATGTTAAGTGAAGCGCCGCCTTCTTTCGAAGCTGTAACGACTTCCTTGACATGGGCCGATTTCATGCTGACGAATGCCTTGGTGAATTCCGGTATGATTGCACCGGCCAGTGTGCCGCAGCTTATGATTATTGAAAGCGTGAGCCAGAGGTTGTTTGGAAGATTGCCGATAACAAGATAGCTTGCAACGAATGTTACACCAATCGAGAGGATTGAAGTGAGCCATACAAGGGTTGTCAGCGGATGCTCGAAATCTATTCTTTCCTTGCCCTTCAAGGTTATCGCTGTGAATGCCTTGTTTATGTAGTAAGCGCCGATCGAAACAATGATCATCAGTATCCTCATTATGAATATCCATGTGAGGAATTCCGCCTGGAAGCCCTGGGTCACACCGAGAACTATGAATGTGATAAGTGCTACACCTGTTACACCGTAGGTTTCAAAACCGTCTGCTGTAGGGCCTACAGAGTCGCCTGCATTGTCACCGGTACAATC
>JBJKSS010000491.1:0-3491 GCA_046703745.1 Spirochaetota bacterium | reverse complement strand
GGACAAAGGTGAAATTCGTTTTTGAAGATATTATTGAAATTCTCAAAAACATAGTAACAGGGATCAATAATTTGAAGAATAAGATAAACGAGGATTCAAGAATTAAATTTTTGTGTTTTATTATGACCGTAAAAAAGTGGCTCGGAGGGCTCACGGATGATATAAACAATGCGTTTTATGACATGAATATCTTCGGGATGGATGAAGCTTATTCGATATTAAATCTTGTGAATGACAATGAACCTGGGAAAATTTTTTACGGCGCCGTGATTTCGGCTGACAATGATTTTGTAAGGATATTAGAATCCTTCATAGATGAATTTTTCGCTCCTGTGCTTCAGATCGCCATAAAGGGTATATTGCACAATGATAAATTCCAGATGTTGGACAAATCGTTCATTTACAATGCGGACAAAGTTGATGATTTGTATAAAAGGGACATCATGAAAGAATACGGTACCACTTCTTCTTCTCCATTTATAAATGGCATAATAAATGCGTATAATGACGGATTGGGCAATCTAACCCCGCGTTTACATGACTTTATAATCCCTTCGGTTTATCAATTGGTATGCAGGGGCAAGGATTTGAAAAAGTGCTTCACGCCGAATGGTAATTTTTTAGGTAACAAAATCAATAAAAAGGCAAGCCACAATACAGGGAAAAGTCCGGAATTTGAGGGTGGAAGAGAAAATTTTAAATTTATAAAGCAGTACGTCAGGGATATAATAATCCTCGATAATTCTTGAGTTGGATTTGTTTAAGGCGGACCGATGATTAAACTTTTGTGCTGATAGAAAAGATTCAGGAAAAAGCTGATTTTTTTTCAAAATGGGTATTAAAAATACTCAGGCAGAATATCCATGCTGATCAATAACCTGTGGATTTCTTTCATGGCTGTTTCAATTTTTAATTTTTCGCCGAAATTTATATCGATGCTGTATTGTTCAAAATGGTTTTGACCGGTATTTAAGATCAATATGTCATTTGGCGAATGCTGGGTTTTCAGGGCTTTCAAATCGTAATCGTCGACGTCGCTTGCAGATGTAATGAAAATGAACCCTGCATCAGTAAAGATTTTTGCAAGTTCTCCAAGCCTTCTGATCTGTTCGGATCTGCCTTCCAGATTATTATTCAGCTCCGCATCGAGTCCTCTTGCAAGGCCCGTAAAGCTCATGTAATAAGAAAAAAATTTTTTATTGAATAAATATTGTTCAAGAGATTTAGCCAGCTGTTCCTTCACTGTGGAATCATCTCCGGTAAAAAGGATAAACTTGGATTTGTGTCCAAGTCTTGCCATCCTTTCGTTTTTGGTTATATTACCGAATTCTTTCAGGCTATTTCTTTCCATCGTTTCTTTTTCGGCCATACTTTGTCCGGATTCGGCCGGTGAAACAATTATGCCGCCGCCGGATATTTCGTAACCATCGATAATAACAAATCTGGCTGTTGATTCAAATTCCGTAATAATGTCGAATGCAATGGGTTTTTTAGATTCGATGATGCATTCCGCAGCTTCATACTGATCGATTTGGTTTTTGTTTTCTCCGGTTGAAAGGCTGCTTGCATCAACAGTGCTTATTATTTCAGTCAGTTCGACGAGATTCCTGCTTGCGGCCAACTTCATTTTGTATATCCTGTTTTTGACCATGGGGTTTTTGCCCATCCAGAAAATGTTCACTCTGATCCTGCTGGCGGTGCGCACAGGGGGTTCGCCTTCAAGGCACATGATTTCGCCCGGTTTTATGTATATCTGGCTCTTAAGCGTGAAACCTGGTGCGCTTCCAGCCGATGCTTCATCCTGTTTTTTTTCACCGAATTTTTCAATTGTATCTATTATAGACTTTTTACAGGATGGATAAAAAATTACATTGTCACCGGTTTTTATTCTGCCGCATTCAATGAGGCCGGTTATTATTCTCCTGTTGTCAGCATTTTTTGTGAATTTGTAGATGTCCTGTACCGGCATTCGGAATGGTTTATCTATCTTGCTTTTTTCCTTCTGGAAAAAGTCTAACTGATCCACAACGGTAATGCCGTCATACCATTTCATTTTGGCGGATTTTGCAGCAAGATTTTCTCCGTTAAATGCACTTACCGGAATGAACCTTGAAGGCTTCAGGCCGATCCTGGCAAGGAATTCGGTATATTCGCGGGACAGATTATTGAAAATCGTTTCATCATAACCGACCAGATCCATCTTATTTATCAAAACGCAGACCTGGCTGATCCCAAGCAATGAGAGGATGTATCCGTGCCTTTTGGAATTTTCACGGATTCCTTCTTTTGCATCGATCACGAGAATACCTGCTTCCGCACGTGACGCTCCTGAAACCATATTTTTGAGAAATTCAAGATGCCCGGGTGCATCGATTATTATATAGTCTCTTTTTGCTGTTTTAAAAAAGCATCTTGCAGAATCAATCGTGATACCCTGAGACTGTTCGTCTTTCAATGCATCAAGCAGGAAAGCGTACTCAAAAGGCCGCGAATTTTTCATGCAGTAATTTTTTACCTGTTCTAACTTTCCTTGCGGCAGGGAGCCGGTGTCGGCAAGGAGCCTTCCTATTAAAGTGCTTTTGCCATGATCCACGTGGCCTATTATTACTATGTTCATCTGTTCTTTCATCACATGTATCCTTCCTTTCGTAGAGTTTCCAGCCCGCCGGCGTCTTCTTTGTCCTGCTGCCTGCCGGACCTTTCGGCTATGCCTTTTAATTTTCCGCTTTTTAATTCTTCGATTATTTCTTTGACGTTAGCTGATGTCGAATCAATGGGACTTGTGCAGGGATAACATCCGAGTGATCTGTATCTTCTGTTTGATCCATTGTTGAAGTAAAGTGAAATCAGCGGGATGCCTTCTTTCTCTATGTATTCCCAGATATCGAGCTCTGTCCAGTCTAGCAGCGGATGAATGCGTATGTGTGTGCCGGGAGCAAAATCCGTTTTAAACTGGTTCCATAATTCCGGAGGCTGGTTTGAGACGTCCCATTCGTTTTCCTTATCCCTCGGCGAAAAATATCTTTCCTTGGATCTTGACCCCTCTTCATCAGACCTGACTCCGACTATTACGCCGGTATAGGGCTCTCTGCTTTCATCAATAATGTATTTTTTTTCATCATGCCTGAACCTGTATCTTGGCCATTCTCCTGAAAGTGTATGCTTAAGTGCTTCACTTTTTAAATTTCTGCAGCATGTTATTCTGTCGGTGTTACCATCCGGGAAAGTCATTTTTTTTTCCAACGCTTTTTTGTTGCAGCCAACGATCATGTCAAGCCCCCATTCATGGGCCATCCTGTCCCTGAACTCTATCATTTCTTTAATTTTGTAATTCGTATCTATATGAACCAGAGGGAAGGGTACATGCCCAAAAAAAGCCTTCCTTGAGAGCCAAAGCAAAACCGTGCTGTCCTTTCCTATCGACCAGAGCATGCACAGATTTTTAAATTCCCTGTAGGCTTCCCTTAAAATGTAAATGCTTTGCACCTCTA
>JBJKSS010000490.1:0-3512 GCA_046703745.1 Spirochaetota bacterium | reverse complement strand
TATGCCGTTTTCTTTCGCCTGAATTATTCTCCCTGACGGTTTCGATCGGCGTCCTGTTTTCAACGTTCCTGGTTGAGAGTCCGTTCTGTCTCAGTGAAAGGGAAATACTCACCTGCGGCGGCAGATCGTTTTCATCCGATTTGTATTTATATGCCGGGTTTGATTCCCCAATTTTCACAGTTGAAACGCACTTTAATGCCTCGGCTTTCTTTTCCTGCACCCTGTCATTCTCCTGCCTTTTCATAGCAAACGGGTTATCGAATGCAACAGGGATCGGTTTGTCGATCAGCCTGTTAATATCCTTGAGATACGGTTTTTCAGTTTCATCGCAAAAAGATATGGCCGTGCCTTTTAAGCCCGCCCTGCCGGTACGTCCTATCCTGTGCACGTATGTCTCGGGAACATTCGGCAGATCGTAATTTATTACATGGGACAATTCATCCACATCGATGCCCCTTGCCGCAATATCGGTTGCGACCAGCACCCTGATTCTCCTGCTCTTGAAATTGGCAAGCGCCTTCTGTCGTGCGGTTTGGGACTTGTTGCCGTGTATTGCATCCGCATATACCCCGGCCCTGTTTATGTCCTTCACTATTTTGTTGGCCCCGTGCTTGGTCCTGGTGAATACAAGTGCGGAAGTAATTCCCTGATCCTTCAGAAGGTGGATCAAAAGTGATTTCTTGTCTGCCTTGTTCACGAAATATACGGATTGATCTATGAGGTCAACCGTTGATGAAACCGGGGTCACTGCAACCTTGGCAGGATCGCAAAGCAGCGCATCTGCAAGTTTTGAGATTTCCGGCGGCATCGTTGCAGAAAAAAACAGTGTCTGCTTTTTTGCGGGAAGCAGTTTGATGATCTTTTTGACATCGTTGATGAATCCCATGTCAAGCATCCTGTCTGCCTCGTCAAGAACGAACATTTCAATCTGATGCAGGTCGACAAAATTCTGATTCACAAGATCAAGGAGTCTCCCCGGGGTTGCGATCAGGATGTCAACGCCTTTTTTCAGAGCATTGGTCTGCGGCACCTGTGAAACACCGCCGAATATTACCGTATGCTTCGGGTCGGTGAATTTCCCATAAGCCTCGAAGCTTTCCCCGATCTGTATGGCGAGTTCACGTGTAGGGGTCAATATCAAGGTTTTGATTGTCCGCCTGTGCTTTTCCGTGCTGCCGTGAAGCATCTGGAGTATCGGTATTGCGAATGCAGCCGTTTTTCCCGTACCAGTCTGGGCGCATCCCAAAAGATCCTTTTTACCAAGAATCACCGGGATGGACCGCTCCTGTATAGGTGTCGGTTTTATGTATCCTTCTGTTTTTAAAGCCTGAAGGATGGGCTCGATTAAATTTAGTTTTTCAAATGACATTAAATTTATTTCCTTAAAAAATTAAAATTGGCTTACCAAAATCATATTCATGCTACAATCAGTGGAAGGATGATGCAGGATTTGAAAACAAATCAGATTATAATACAATTATACTTAGCCGTATAATCTACTATAATCTATATTTTAAAAAATGGCAAGCAATTAATTGAGGATATCAAAAATTCCTTTTATTCCATGAGGGAGACGGGAGCGCAGCCATATACAGCCTTGTTGAAGCAGCAAAAGCAGTCGACATACTGAAATGGCCAGGAAACATCAGGGAACTGGAAAATGTAATCACGTATCAATACATCATTGACCACGGAAAAGTAAAAGACTAGTACAGACCGAGTCTTGTTTCAGGCAATCTATTCATAAGCTTGTCCAGCCCCTTATTTTTCAATTTCATAAGAATATACGGAGTTGCCGAGTTTATTTTCGGATACACGTTCACTGATCCTGAAGACAATGACACACCCGAAACATATATCAACAAATATGGAAAAAATTTCACCTTCGGTGCTCTGGGATCCGGCGGCATTGAATTTTACACGAGCAAATGGACGGCATTTTTTATTGAAGTCGGAGGCAGAGTTATAAACATAAAATTTTAAAAGAAAAAGGTTTTGACATTTCTATTTTGCCAGAATTACCAGATATTGGATTTAACAATGGTTCTGAAGATATATTTGAAGAAAAAGACGTTGAACAAAAGCTACTTGAACCATTGCTGGAAAAATTGGGATACACTCCAAAAAATTGGATTAGACAAATGCCTTTACGAATGGGAAGGGGGATTAGGTATTATCCTGATTATGTAATTAATCCTAAAATAAAACGAGGAGATGAAAAAGCTGATTTTATCTGGGAAGCAAAATTATCAATAAGTAACGATAAAAAATTGCGAAAAGATTTTTATCAAGCAAAATCATATGCGCTTCGTTTAAAAGCAGACGGATTAGGATTAATAGCATTAGAAGGTATTTGGATTTCATTTAGTAAGGATGATTTTTTATTTGAAAATTGAATATTTTAATTGGAGTGATATTAATAATTTTGACATTTTCAATAAATTATTAATAAAAATTGGAGTAAAAGTAAAAAAATTGTCCAGCCAACTCCAGCCGAAGGTTTAGTTCAACACACCGTATGTGCTGCGGTGCTCAGCTTTTCCAGTACTCAAAGTCTGCGTTCCTCGGTGCTGTTCGTCCCGATTATTCCATCGGGATCTCCTTTTTTGTTAGCGGATACGATTTGCTTTCGACGCACACATAAGAGTGCTAATCGGGTTGAAATGAAATTTGTTATTGATTTAAATAAATATTTTTTGGTATTATGTTTGTAGGTTGATAAAAAGGTCGTACTTTTACGCCATCAACTCCCGTTGTCGGAAATATTTTGCCCTGAATTTTAATATGATAATCAGGAAAAAAATTATCATCTATAAAAATGAGTTGAAAAAATACCTTTAATATTATAAATTTAAAAGATATGAGGCAAAATATGCAAACAATTACTTTAAACATTGAAGATGATAAAAAAATGAAATTGCAGCAAAAGGCTGAAAAATTAGGGATTAAAATTGAGGATTTCATAATGATCTCTATAGATGATTTATTATCTTATAATGAAAAAGATTTAAATGGCATGATTGATTATATATTTAAAAAGAATGATGATCTTTATAAAAGATTAGCTAAATGAAATATTTAACAATAAATGAGATTCTGATAGTTCAGGAAAAACTCATTGAAAATTATGGCGGTAGCTTTGGTGTGCGAGATATTGGATTGTTAGAATCTTCATTAGCTCAACCAAAAATGACATTTGATGGAAAAGAATTATATCCTACATTAGTTGAAAAAGCTGGAATATTGGGATTTTGTCTAATAAATAATCATTGTTTTATAGATGGAAATAAAAGAATTGGACATGCTGCAATGGAATTATTTCTACTAAAAAATGGATATGAAATAGTTGATGATATTGATCATCAAGAAAAGGTAATAATGTCATTAGCAAACGGTGAATTTACAAAAAAAGATTTTTTTAAATGGTTAAAAAATAAAATCAAAAATATAAAAAAAATAAGCGGGCAAAATACTTAAACCAATAGTACGTGCTGTCCCGAATGATAAATAGA
>JBJKSS010000489.1:0-6921 GCA_046703745.1 Spirochaetota bacterium | reverse complement strand
GCATTGATTTGGAATTATCGATCATTAAAATGGAATTCACAAAAGGCAAAAAAGACAAACCCACCAACCCCGTGCCGCAGCCAAAGTCCAACAATTTGAAGTCATTCTTAATCTGCACGTTTTTTTTCACTTCATTGGAAAACTTGTTTGATATTTCAATATAAATCGGATTGTTGTCCCACGTTTTTGCTTTCTCTTCAAATTTATCTTCAGGTTTATCTTCCATGAGAATACGGTCATTATTTATGTTTTCCTTTTGAAGAATATCAAACAATATCCGGGCTGTCTCGGCCGTTAACTCTTTGCATTTCAGGCTGTTTTTCTGTTCCCCCAATAAATCGAGAAGTATTCTACAATTTGTTGACTGAAATTTTTCTAAAAATCTCTTCCTGAATTCAGCTGTCAAAGAATATATTTTTTGTTTGTCATCAAACGGCTCTTTCCGGCCAACTAACATTCCTATTGTGATAATCCCTCCGGTTAATGCTCCGCAGGTTTCACAATGTGATCCGCCCATTCCTCCGCCAAATCCGGAGGCAAATTTTGTAAAATCAGGATCAGGTTCTTTTGAGTAAAACCCTACAAATGCTTTTAAAATCGCTTCCGCACAATGAAACCCCGAACTATGATACTCGAAGGTTTTTTCCCCGATATCTTTCTTATCCATTTTCATTCTCCTGGCTTAAAGCTTAAAAAATTATTCATTCAAAATTCCGGTTACCAGTGCCGAATATTTTCCCTTTTTGCTGCCTGCTGCAATCGTCATTGTAATAGCCAATGCTTCATGTATTTCTTCCTTGCTGGCCCCTGCTTCAATTGCTTTTTTTAAATGATATTCAATGCAGGGCACACAATCCGCCATGACAGAACAGGCTACTGCGATCAGCTCTATGACTTTTTTCTCAAGGATATTTGAGGTATAAACCTTTTCGCCGAATTTTTCATATAATGCATCCGCATCTTTTTCCAAATACATATCAATCCTCCTTAAGATTCAAATTATTCAATTTTGACTTTATCAATGACATTGACTTAGTCATTTTTCTGATATATACTTATATTCGATCGGGAATATAGTGTCAAACGATATTATTCGATGATAAATATCGGAAAAATCGATCGATTGGGAATGTTATGGAGATACGTCAATTAAAAACATTCAGGGCCGTTGCAACTTTGGGCAGTTTCAATAAAGCTGCCGAACAATTGTTCTATGCCCAATCCACGGTTTCCGAACAAATCAAGGCGCTGGAATCAGACCTGGATGTAAAACTGTTTAAACAGGTCGGCAAAAAAGTGTCGCTTACCGAAGCCGGTGAAGCCTTGCTCCAATATGCGCAGAAAATAATAAACCTTGAAGAAGAAATCAGGACGGAAATAAAGGAATGCAAGGAGGTTTACGGCTCACTGTCTATTAGAATACCAGAAACCATCAGCACATATTATTTGCCCCCGATCCTGAATAAATTCAAAAGCAGTTTTCCGCGGGTGAATCTTCATTTAACTTCATGCTCTTCACACGGGTTGAATGAAGAGCTGCGTTCCGGGATTATCAATCTTGCATTTTTGATCACCAAAAACTACCAGGAAGTCGACCTGGATATATATTCATTGGGTAAAATTCCGCTTGTGCTGGTTACATATCCAAGTAACCCGGTCGCCGCAAAAAGAGACGTAAAGCTTGCCGAATTGAAGAACGATCCCATTTTCGTGACTTCCAGCGACTGCAACTATTTCAAGATACTGGAAGAGCTTTTTTACAATGAAAGGACAAAAATGTCGGCGTTATACCACAGTAACAGCCTTGAAGCCATTAAGCGCAATATTATCGGAGGTACAGGTGCTGCTCTTTTACCCGAGATTGCGGTTAATGAAGAATTATCAAAAGGTTCGCTTGTTGAAATAAAACTGGAAAAAGGGCCCTTGTCTGCCGGAATTGTGATGATCCGTCTCAAAAACAAATGGCACCCGCCCATTCTTGAAGCGTTAATGGATGTCGTCAAGAATGCATTCGTTTTGCCCGCCGACAATTCTAATCTCAAGGTCGAACCGGTTGTCAAATGAAAACTTTTTTTATTCGATTTTCTTTTTTATTCTCATCCTGCTTCATTGTCTGCGCAATCTTCTGGTTTTCATTCTGCTTCATAACCAGGACCGATCCTCTTGCGGAATAATAAAAGATTTATAATATCTCGAATTATAATATATTTTTGTAATAAAATTCAATAGAATTTATTTAATAATAATTAAATTGACGAAAAAACTGCCCTGTTGTTTATACGGTGGCCTTTATGATTTATAATTCGCTTTTTTCGAACATCTGGCGGAATAAAAATCGGATAAAAATAAAAAAGACCGCCTTGCTTAAAGACGGTCTTTTGTGTTTTTATCATTATTATTTATCATTTAACAAATCAACGCCCGGGAGCACTTTGCCTTCGAGGTATTCGAGGCTTGCACCGCGGGTTCCAGTAGATGAATTTTAATCTAATCTACAATTTTTATATTTTGTTTTTTAATAAATTCATCTAATGAATTTTCATAAAACATCAAGTTATGATTTTTTAAAAAATCAAATGAAGCTTTCGTTATTTCCTTTATCTGATTATCATTTGTCATTATTTTTTTCAGCTTTGGGCATTTTTCAATGTTTTCCAGCCTCGTTATTTTCGAATCTGTTATATTAAGAGTATTTAACTCTGTAAGATTTTTAATAAAATCCAAGGTTTTTACATCTGTTTTTGAAACATCAAGAATCCTGATGTTTTTTAAATTTTTTATTCCGCTATTTAATTCATTAATTTTTGTGTTTCCCAAATACAATTCTTCAAGGTTTACAAGATTATTAATGTTTTCAACCTGTTTTATCCCGGTTCCCTTTAAGTTCAATATCTTAAGTTTTGTTAATTTATCAAGGTTTTCAATTTTACAGATGTTTTTATTATATCCCAAATTGAGTGCTTTTAAATTCTCTAAATCATCAAGATTTTCTATCTTATTAATTTTTGCTCCCCATAAAGATAGGATTTCTAGATTAACCAGCTTGTTTAAATTTTCGATTTTTGATATAGGATTCGAATTCAAATCAAGAATTCTTAAATTCGATAATTTGTCAAGATTTTCAATTTTTTTTATCTTGTTTCCAAACAAATCCAATTCCATTAGATTTGTCAGATTTTCCAGGTTTTCGATTTTAGAAATTTTATTTTCATTTAAACTTAATTTAACCAGTCGGTTGTTCGTTAGATTTTCTATTTTGGTTAACATATTAAGATTCAAATTAAGAATTAAGAGGTCGGAAAGATTATTTAAATATTCAATTTTTTTAATGTTATTGCCTTCAAATGTTATGTATTTTAATTTTTTTAATGAATTTATGCTTTTATAAGATTTTATTTTTGGATCTCCAGAAAGATCCAAATAACATAATTTTTCAAATAATTTAATATTATCAATATCTCTCAAATACTGATAGCGGTTAAGCATAAGGAATTCCAAATTATTCAAATTGTTTAACTTCCCAATTTTTTTCATGAATGGATTTGCAGGCAGGTTAAGTTCAACTAATTCATCATAATTGCCTGCAAATGATAAATCATCATCAAAACATGGTTCGGATAAAACGAGTTCATTAACATCTCTTGGCACCGAATCCGGAATTTTATCTATATAAGACTGATACTGTATGTACTCTTTAAATGCGTTTTTCTTGCCATTATATAATTCTAAAAATGCATCACTTTGAAAGAAAACGATTAATTGATTAAAAAGCTTGTCCGAAAGAAAATTAACCATGCTTTTTGACGAAGGAAAGCTGTAATACCATAATTGATCATAGTAAAAAAAAGTTTTTTCAAATAACAGATTTTTATTTTCATCCCTCATATATAATTTGATTTCCATGCTTGGATAATAAATTGAATTTTTTAATGTCGATATTATCGGTGAGCCATAGCCAACCGCTGTACCCACTTCAGCAGTGTGGATAAAAAGCCTTTTTATTTCAATATCCAATTTTTTTACTTTATCATTTGAAGGAGATTCTATTGCATCAAAATTGCAGAATTTCAAAGCTTTTTCTACTACCTGTGTGATAAGTTTATCTACGGGATTCTCCGAGATATAAGGATATTCATCAATATCAGCTGAAAGAGATATATCGCCACCTATTAAGTAATCTTTTGTAAAATAACCATATTTTTTAAATAATTCTTTCTCATCATACACAATTTTCCTTTTATCAACAGCTTTATTAATGAGAATCTTCCCTAGTGATTTTTGTTGTGCGGGCAAATTAAAGGAGATTGATAATAAAATAATAAAAACAGCAAACTTCGAAACATTTCTCATGATAAATCCTTTTCCAATATTTTTTTTAAAAATATCAAAAATAATTTTGATATGCAATTATTTTTTTGGAGATTGGGTGTTCGGTGGCCTTTCGTTTTATATCATTATTATTTGTCGTTCAAAAGATCAACGCCCGGGAGCACCTTGCCTTCGAGGTATTCGAGACTTGCTCCACCGCCGGTCGAAACATGGCTCATCTTGTCCGCAAGGTTGAATTTATTGACCGCAGCGACACTGTCCCCTCCGCCGATAACGGTTGTTGCGTTTATTTCTGCAAGTTTTTTCGCTATATCCAGCGTTCCCTTGGCGAACTTGTCGAATTCGAATACACCCATCGGGCCGTTCCATACAACGGTTTTTGCATTATCGAGAATGCCGCTGATTTTTTCGATTGTCTTCGGGCCGATGTCGACTCCTTCCCAGCCGTCCGGGATGTCCCCGTCAACTATTTTTGTTTGAGCCTGGTCGACCACGCTTGCGTCCTTGAACATGTCACCTACTTCCTTATCGGTAATGACGTTGTCTATCGGGAGAACAAGTTCGACATTCTTCTCCTTTGCTTCCTTGAGAATGCCTTCAGCGATCGGAAGATCCTCTGCTGTGAAGAGTGAATTGCCGATCTTTTTGCCCATTGCCTTGAAGAATGTGTAGCTCATTCCGCCGCCGATAACGATCGTATTCGCAACTTTCATCAGGTTTGTTATTACACCGATCTTTGAAGAAACCTTTGCGCCGCCGAGGATAGCAACGAGCGGCCTGTCCGGGTCTTTCAGAAGTTTTTCAAAATATTTAATTTCCTTTTCCATCAGGAATCCGCTTACAGCAACGCTCATGAACCTTGCGATTGTTGCTGTCGAAGCATGCTCCCTGTGGGCAGTGCCGAATGCATCATTAACATAAACGTCTGCAAGAGCCGCGAGTTTCTTTGCGAATTCGCTGCGTTTTTCCTTGTCCTTTGTGTCTTCTTCCGGATGGAACCTCAGATTTTCAAGCATTATGACATCGCCTGCTTTCATTTCTTTGCAGGCTGACTCAACTTCGGACCCGATGCAGTCATTCAGCATTTTTACCTGCTTTCCCAAAAGCTCACTGACTCTTTCGGCGGCGGGTTTCAGGCTCATCTCAGGTTTAACCTGGCCGTCGGGTCTTCCAAGGTGGCTCATAAGTATCAATGATGCACCGTTTTGTTCCAGTATATATTTGATTGAGGGCATTGCGGCAACGATCCTTGTATCATCTGATATTTTGCCGCCTTTTAACGGAACATTAAAATCCACCCTCATGATCACTTTTTTATTCTTCAAGTCCACGTCTTTAATTGTCTTCTTCATAGTTTGACTCCTTTATTAGATTGTTATATAATAATTAATAAGAAAAAAAATTGGTTTTAACGGGAATCGGATTTAACTTTTATCCGCTGCCGCCGGTTTTTTTGATAAATCCCCGGCGATTACCCGGATTTATTTTACCCGGGCTAATTGTGAAAGTATCTTAATTAAATAAAAACCAATTGTCAACGAATTTTATGGGGAAAACCGTAAATTTAAAGTTTATGATCGGCTGTGTCCGAAAATTTGTAAAAAGAGGTCGAAAGATGAATAATATAGCGATTACTGATATTTCTCCCGGAACGGCTTTTTCGGAAGATGCCTACATCCTGGAGAATCTCTTTTTTATGCCAAAAAATTTTCCTGTACAGGATTATCATTTGAAAATCCTTAATCAGTGGTCGATAAATGCAATTAATACTGACGGCCAGATTACCGAGGAAGGCATCAAAAATCTTGAGAAAGAAAAGGAAGAAATAAGGAAAAACATCGATGATGAATCCGTAAAGGACAGTAACCTGGGCAAAATGCTCCGCGAAAAACTTAACGGAAGTGAAGGGGACAATGAATTCTCAAGTACAAAGATTGATACAACGGCTTTGCTTGACGGATCGGTTAAAGGTTTTCTTGAAATGTATAAAACATGGATAAGGAGGATCTATGCTTTTTTCAGTGATATCATAACAAGAAATACCATAGACAAGGAGCAGGTTAAAATGTTCCTTTTTGAAATAACGAATGCCGTTAATAAAAACCGCAACAATGCCCTGATGCTTTTCGGCAAAAAATTTGAAAACATCCTGTATGTTTATCCCCAAACCCTCGAATCCGTGATCCTGAGCTATATCATCGGGGACAGCATTAATTTGGGACAGCTTGAAATCTTCAATCTGCTCGTTGCTGCATTGTTCCATGATATCGGGATGCTTAAAGTCCCCAGGACGATCATCGATAAAAAGGAAGCGCTGACACAGCAGGAAATTGCGGTAATAAAGGAACATACTATACAGGGATTCAAACTGCTGAGGGAAGTTAAATACTCACCCATAATCGCTTCGGGAGCACTTCAGCATCATGAAAGGATCGACGGCCTGGGCTACCCGAACGGCATAACCGGCGACAAGATAACAGGCATAGCAAAGATAATATCAATTGCGGATGCTTATTCTGCAGCAATTGCATCAAAGCAATTGCTGCAGAATAAGCATCCGCAATTGATATTATCTTTGCTATGCCTGTTATC
>JBJKSS010000488.1:0-10544 GCA_046703745.1 Spirochaetota bacterium | reverse complement strand
GTTTTTTTCTCTTCAGATGTTATCATTAACAACTCCCGTTAAATTAAAAAAATTAACAATTTTTTGTAAATCCTGCTTTAATTGTATAATCAACATATTGTGATTTTCAAAAACAATATTATCTCTTATTTTTTCAAAAAAATCAATCTTTATTTTGAAATTATAGCCAAAATTATTGTAATTTATCAGATGTGTTTCAATTTCAGGATAATTGATATAAGTCATGGAATAATATGCTTCACCTTCAACAAAAGTTTTGGTTATATAAACTCCGTCTTGCGGATAAATTATCTTCGGGTTTGTAATATTCATTGTTGGAAAACCGAGTTCTCTGCCAAGCTGTTTTCCCTTTGTTACGGTTCCCTGTATATTGAAAGGTTTATCCAGCAATGAATTCGCATTCGGGATATCGCCTTTTGCTATCAATTCTTTTATGTAAGTCGTTGAAATTTTTATTTCATTTTTATAGAGAGGTTTAATTACATCGACTTCGCATCCGACGGATTTCAAAGTATTTATATCTCCCTTTTTGTTATAGCCGAATGCAAAATCTTCTCCGACAACATACGAATTAATATTGAAATTGTTTCTCAACAGCTTTATGAATTCTTCAGGAGTGACAGTGTGTATCATGTCAAAATCGCAAAGTATTACATTGCCGATCCCCATCTGTCTTAAATAATCTATCTTGTCTTCACTTTCCAGTATTTTCCTGTTTTTATCCTTCAAGGGCATGTTCCTGTAAGTCAGGACAAAATCAATCAAATTATCCTTCCCTGATTTCGCAATCAGTTCGGACAGTATTTTTTTATGCCCCAGATGAATTGCATCAAAATATCCTATAGCAACAATGCCTTTGCCGCTGATATTAATTTTTTCAAAAATGTTATTGAATATTTTCACCGGCAGCACCTGTCCTCATTCTCAATAAACCAGATCATAATGAAAACTGTCAATTTTATAATTGACTATGCCAACAATATTTTTATTGCTGTGCAGTTTGTAATACCCGTCCTGAAAATCCATATTTTCATAAAAAAAATCGCCCGTAATTTTTTTTCCGTTTTTTATATGTCCGACGAATTCTTCCCTGACTTCGATCGGTTTCAGATTATAAAGCGCATCATAAGGTTCGATAATGTTATAATTGCTCCCGGACAATTTTTGAAGATCAACAGCATCTTTTACATCGAATTCACCGATTTTAGTTCTTCTCAGATTTGAAAGATGGGCGTAATATCCGGTAATTTTCCCAATATCCCGGGCAATGGATCTGATATAAGTGCCGGAAGTGCACGATATCTCCAGTACAAGCCGGTTGTTTTCAAAGGAAATGAATTTATTGGAATAAATTTCGATTTCCCTTTCACCTATCCGGGCCGGACTGTTTTTTAATGCAAGTTTATAGGCCCTTTCACCGTTTACATGTACTGCCGAAAAATCCGGAGGAACCTGCTTCATCCTGCCAATGAACCCTTTGTTCGCATCAAGAATAACGTCAAGGTCGATTTCGCCTTCATAACGTTTAATTACCGAGCCTTCAGCATCATCTGTATTGGTTTGAATGCCAAACAGAATTTCAGCGACATAAGTTTTTGATTGATTCAAAATAAATTTCAACAGCCTGGTTGATTTGCCGATCCCGATAATCAAAAGTCCTGATGCATTCTTGTCGAGCGTACCTGCATGCCCTATCTTTTTAATGCCCAAAATTTTTTTTATTCTGGACAGGGCCTGAAACGATGTCAGGCCCCTGTCTTTATCAAATTGTATGAAACCGTCGGATAATTCATGCATAATATTATTTTTCTTCTGTGGAATTATTCTGCATCTGGCGCTCTTTTGCCAGTGCATCCAGTATTTTATCAACCTTGTAAGCCCGGGATTCTTTTTCGTCATACCTGAATTCAATTTTGGGTGTATACCGCAAATTGATTTTTTCTGCCAAAATTTTCTGTATAAATCCACTTGCACTGTTTAACCCGTCAACTGCCAATTGTATCTTGCCCGAAGCATTATTTTCTTCACCGAAGAGAGTGAAGTATATATGGGCATAATGTAAATCCTTGCTTAAGGTCATCCTGGTAACGGTGATAAAATCCGGCACCCTTGGATCCTTTATAAACCTGCCGGCAACAATACGCATTACTTCTTCCTGAATCATCTTCTTGATGCGTTCCATTTTATATTTCAAAACATTCGATCCTTAAATCAGTAGTGTATCAGAGAAACATGAACCCAACCATTATTTACTGGATGTCCTCAATTTTTCTGGCAACTTCCTTTATCTCATAGGCTTCCATTATATCGCCTTCTTTCAAATCTTTATAATTTTCAAGGCCTATGCCGCATTCAACACCTTCAAGAACTTCATCTGCATCGTCCTTGAATCTTTTCAAAGTATTAATTTTACCGGAGTAAATTACAACATCCTCCCTGATCAATCTTATCAGGGATTTCCTTTTGATTTTGCCCTTCGTTACAAAACAGCCCGCTATAGTGCCGACCTTTGAGATTTTGAAAATCTGTCTTACTTCGGCGGTTCCAAGAAGTTCTTCGATTAAATCGGGTTTGATCATTCCGGTCATTGATGCCTTGACATCTTCGATTACATCATAGATAATATTGTATCTTTTTATTTCTATTTTTTCCTTATCGGCCAGTTCACTGGCTTTCGGATTGGGTCTTACATGAAATCCTATGATAATTGCCTTGCTGGCTACAGCCAGCATGACATCGCTTTCATTAATTGCGCCGACATTGGATGCAATCGTGATTATCTTGATTTCCCTGTTGCTCAATTTTTCAAGGCTGTCTTTTATTGCTTCGACTGATCCCTGAACATCTGCCTTGATGATTATTTTCAATTCCTGCTGTTCACCGGCAGGTTTCTGGGCCAAAATATCCTTTAATGATACCTTGTTGACCGATGATGCTTCTTCCTGCCTTTTTAATTCCAAACGTTTTGCAGAAATAATCCTGGCCTCTTTCTCGGTTTTCGTAACATTGAAAGGATCGCCCGCATTGGGGGACTTTTCTATACCGGTGATTTCAACCGGAGTTGCGGGGAGAGCCTCTTCAATTTTATTGCCCTTGTCATCATACATGGCCCTTATTCGGCCTGCATAAACCCCGGCAACAAAGACATCGCCAATTTTTAAAACTCCCTTTAAAATCAATATGGTTGAAACAACGCCCCTGCCGGGCTCAATTTTTGATTCCAGAACGAATCCCGATGCCCTTACCTTGTATGATGCTTTCAACTCCAGCATTTCGGCCTGGAGTAAAAGAGTTTCAAGCAATTTATCGATGCCTGTTTTTTTCAGGGCACTTATCTCGACATAAAGGGTGTGTCCGCCCCAATCTTCAGGCAGAAGCTCATACTCTGAAAGCTGCTGTTTGACCCTGTCAGGGTTGGCATCCGGCTTGTCTATCTTATTAATGGCAACAACAATCGGTACCTTTGCCGCCTTGGCATGATTTATAGCCTCGATTGTCTGAGGCATTACGCCGTCATCCGCGGCCACTACAAGGACAACAATATCGGTTACATTGGCCCCTCTGGCCCTCATCGTTGTAAAAGCCTGGTGACCCGGTGTGTCGATAAAAGTTACCTGGTGGTTATTAGGCAGGTTAACCTTGTAAGCACCGATATGCTGTGTAATACCGCCTGACTCTTTCGATACAACATCAGTTGATCGTATGGCATCGAGCAATTTTGTCTTTCCATGGTCAACATGTCCCATTACCGTAACGATCGGTGATCTCGGTCTCAAATCTTCGGCAATTTCCACTTCCTCTTCGATGACTGTTTCATCATAAAGAGAAACGACCTTGACCTTGCAATTGAACTCCGAACAAACGATTTCCGCTGTTGCAGCATCAATTGTATCATTTATTGTGACCATTGTTCCAAGCTCCATAAGTTTGCTTATGATCACATTTGCCTTTAAATTCATTTTTTTTGCAAGATCACTGATGGTAATTGCATCGGTTATATCTATTTCCTGCGGAATCGAACTTAACTTTTCTGCCTGTTTTTGTTTCCTGACATTGAAAACCTTCTGGAATTCTTCCTTCTTTTCGAATTTCTTGTTAAATCCTTCATCCTTCTTGTTGACTTTTTTTCTTGATCTTTCCTTGTCATTTTTCTGGACTACAACCTTTGTAGCTGCAGGCTGCTGTTTACCGCCTGCCGAAACTTTCCTGAAATTCTTGTCAAAGGGCCTGTTTTGCTGTGGCCTGTTTGACGGATAATTTGACTTGAAAAAAATCTTTTTATGTTTATCATGATCTTTCGGTTTATTATCATTATCCCTGTTCCTGTTTATGTATGGCTGCTTTTTAAACTGGTTGTTATTCTGCTGGTTTCTCGGCTTGAAGTTGTTTTGTTGGAAATTTTCCTGATTTTGCTGTACTGGTTTTTTATATTCATCTTTTGTGAATTCCTGTTTTTGTTTAACAACGGCATTTTCTTCCTCATCCTTCGTTTTTGTCTTTTTTATTATTACTTTTTTGACTTTTTTTATTACAAGTTTTTTCTTCGAAGGGGTGGAATCCTTTTTCTTGATCAATTCGCCTTTTACGTTATCTTCATTCATTATTGCTTATCTCCAATGGGCATTGATTATACCATAATAAAATTAATTTAAAAGAAATATTTTTATTATTTGGCCTCTCCTTCTTCTGTCTCTTCATCCTGCTCCTCTTCTTCTGTCTCTTCATCTTCTTCTTCAAAGGAAATCTCTACACCGCATGTCGGGCAGGATGTTGCGTTTTCAGGAATTTTTCCCCCGCAGTTTGGACATTCATAATACACTATGCCGTCCTGAACCTTTTTGTCTTCAACTATTTCTTCTTCTTCGTTTTCTTCTATGACGACTTCAAAATTTTCATCGATAAATTTTTTCAAAATGCCCGACAATTCTTCATTTATACCCTTGAGTTCATTAATACCGTCATGGGTTAATTCTACCATCTGTTCGATGGTAGTTATTGAATTTTCCCTTAATATATCCTTGATCTGATACGGAAGTTCCAACCCGTCTATTTCATTCTTGCTGATATCTTCCTTGAAAAGGTCTTCGGCTTTCTGCATATGATCTTCAATGAGCTTCAATTCTATAGCCTGTTCCGTTGTTTTGACGTCTATGCTCCAGTCGGTCAGGTTGTTTGCCAGCTTGATATTCAGACCCCTTTTGCCGATGGCGAATGATAGCTGGCTGTCATCGACAATGGCAACTGCTTTTTTATTCGATTCATCCGTAATAATTACGGAATCAACCTTCGATGGTGTCATTGCATTTGCAATAAATGCTTTCGAGTCTATAGTATATTTTAATACATCTATCTTTTCACCTTCAAGTTCTTTAATAATATTTACAATACGGTTCCCTTTTTGTCCTACGCATGCCCCGACAGGGTCGATTTCATCCTTATTGGAATAAACGGCAACTTTTGTCCTGTAGCCGGGCTCCCTGACTATCTTGTGTATCTGTATTTCATTGTCATAAATCTCCGGTATTTCAACCTCGAACAATCTTTTAATAAAATCGGGGCTTGTCCTTGACAGCAATACTGTAATGTTCCCTTTTTTTGTTTTCTTGACATCATCAATAATGGTTTTTATCCTGTCACCCTGCTGGTAATGTTCATGCGGAGCCTGATTCTTTTTGGGCAATATGCCTTCATAGTTACCCAGGTCGATATAAATATTATCATCCCTGATCCTCTGGATATAGCCGATGATAAGTTCACCCTGTTTTTCCTTGAATTCAGTGAAAATGTTGCTTTTCTTGAGTTCTCGCAGCCTTTGGAGTATTATCTGTTTTGCAGAATGAATCGCGATCCTTCCGAAATCTTCCGGATTGCACGGTACGAGCATCATGTCGCCTTCCTCTGCTTCGGCATTAATTGATTTTGCATCGTCGATGGAAATCTCAAACAGGTCGTCTTCCGCTTCCTTGACCACTTCTTTTTTTGCGAATACGGACAGGACAAGCTCATCGTCCCTTCGTATAACCAGATTTTCCGTTGTACCATAGTATTTTTCAAATGCTTTGGTAATGGCGGTCTCTACAGTGCTCATTATTAATTCTTCACTGATGCCTTTTTCCTGCTGCAATTCCCTGATTATAGCAGATAGATCGAATCTCATTTTATTCCTCCAAAAAATTACACAAGTAAGTAAATATATTTCAATCAGCCATTCAATTTTGCCGTTTTTATTTTACCCAACTCAAAAACACCTGTTTGCCCATTGCAGACAATTTCCACATTGTCTCCGGATAAACTGTTTAATGTCCCGATTGATTCGCTGCCGTCGCCGAACACAAGTTTTACCTGTCTGCCCCTGAAAATGTTGAATTCGGCTGCATATTTGAAATTCCTGAAAATTCCGGGCGTTGACAACTCCAGACTGAACCCGGTTTTTAACGCATCGAGATTTTCCAAGACAGGGTAAATGTTCCTGCTTAATCTTTCCAGCTCATCCGTGCCTGTCGAATCCCCGTAAACATAAATCACAATATGCCTGTTTTTGCCGCCTGTTATATCCATATCCACAAGATAAAAATGCATCTCTTCGAATAAGGGAAGTATTGATTTTTCAATATCCAGATAAATATTGGTTTTAACCTTTTCTTTCATCATTACCTGCAAAAACAAAAAAGAGTCTCTTACAAGACTCTTTTTACATGTGCTCTATATTAAATATATATTTAGCATAACAGATTTTAAAAAAATGTCAATATTTAAATGTAATATAATTACAATTAATCTCCAATAATTAAAATACACGCCAGATTGTCATATAACTTTCTATTGAAATATGCTATAATGTGCCATAAGATTGTCAACAGGAAAGCAGAATGGCGGAAGATAGATCAGAAGACAAAATAAAGGCAGAAATCACCGAATTAAGAAAAAAAATTTCCGATGCGGACAGGGCCTATTATGTCGAATCAAACCCGATCATGCCGGATATTGAATACGACAGGCTCTTCGACAGGCTGAAAAAACTTGAAGCGGATAACCCTCAATTTTACGATGATGATTCTCCAACATCGAGGATCGGCTCTGACATAGACAACGAACTTCCGGAAAGGGAACATACCATTCCTGTTTTATCGCTTGATAAATGCTACAGCTGTGAGGATTTGGCCGACTGGATCGTAAAAACAGGGAACAAGACCGGCAATGACATAGAATTGATCGTGGAGCCCAAGATCGACGGTGCAGGTGTCGTGCTTTATTATGAAAACGGCAGGCTGGACAGGGCATTGACCCGGGGCAACGGATATGTGGGCAATGACATTACGGCCAATATCAAAACAATCAAATCGGTGCCTTTGACAGTTGACAATAATGAAACTTTTGCCGTAAGGGCAGAGGTTTTCATGACGAGGGAGGATTTCCAGTCATTCAACAAAAGAATGGGTGATGAAAAGTATTCCAACCCGCGTAACCTTGCAAGCGGCTCGGTAAGAAGGCAAAAATCCAGTGAAGCGGGCCTGTACCCGTTGAAGATTTTATGCTACGAAGGATTTTTCCCCGATAAACAAAAAAATCACATTGAAATACTCATGGAACTGAAAAACCTCGGTTTCCCGCTGAATGATTACATCGGCTATTTCTCGGAACACCCGATAAACCTGGCTTTGCCTTTTAAACACGGTGTAACCGGCGGGATAAAAGACATCGATGATTATGTAAAAAAATTCAAAACAATGAGACAGGATGTTCCCTATGATATTGACGGGCTGGTCATAAAGATCAATGATATTTCTGCCAGGGAAAAACTCGGGTTCACACAGCATCATCCCAGATGGGCAATTGCATATAAATTCGAAGCACCGCTTGCAGAGACAGTTGTCGAATCAATTGATGTCCAGATAGGCAGGCAGGGCAGGGCAACACCCGTCGCCAACCTGAAACCCGTAAGCCTTGCGGGGTCTGTAATATCGAGAGCCACTCTGCATAACCAGGATTACATAGATTCCCTTGATGTCAATGCCGGAGACAGGGTTTCAATATCAAAAAGGGGAGATGTCATCCCTGCCGTTGAGGAAGTTATAGAAAAAGGAAACAATGTAAGTTCATTTCAAATCAGGGACGAATGCCCCGTGTGCAAAACAAAACTCATTAAAGACGGCGCGCATCTTTTTTGTCCCAATGAAGAATGCGCAGCGCGTCAATTGGGCATACTCCGGTTTTTCGCCGCAAGGTCGCAGATGGATATCGAATCACTGGGTAACAAAACACTGGAGATTCTTTTTTTAAAAGGTTTTGTAAAAAGCATTCCGGATATATACCCGTTTGATTATTCCAGTCTGCTGGAATTTGAAGGTTATAAAGAAAAAAAAATAAACAATATAGCCGGGGCAGTTGAAAAATCTAAGGGAAAGGATTTTATAACCGTCCTGTCTTCGCTTAGCCTGAAGGATATTGGCGCCAGGGTTTCGGAGCTTCTTGTGAATGAATTCGGCGACATAGACTCCATAATCGCGGCCGCCGCCAAAAGGGACATTGAAACATTTACCTCGATCGAGGGGATAGGCGAGGAAATTTCAAAATCGATCATAAATCACTTTAATAATCCGAAAACTCTATCGATAATTGAAACATTAAAAAAATCCGGGCTGAAATTCAAAAAGGATTTTTCGTCGGATTTGACCCGGGAAGAAAAATTCCTGGCCGGAACAAAATGGGTCATAACAGGCAGTTTTGAAAAGTACAGGCCGCGCGAAAAGGCCGGCGAGCTCATAAAACTGTACGGTGGTGAAATATTGCAGGCTGTAACATCCGGTACGACCCATCTATTATGCGGGGATAAACCCGGCAGCAAACTGGACAGGGCAAGGGAACTGAAAATACGTGTAATAAATGAGAATGAATTTGACGATATAATATATAATAAAAAAATTTAAAAAAGAAAGTCATGGAATTAAAAAAAATTGTCGAAGAGCTTTGCAGTCTCAAGGATATCAAACGAACCGATTTCATAATTAATTATTTGAGGCAGAACAATATCGAATTCAACATATTGAACTATTCCTGCGGGATCAACATTGAAATCGTCAAAAAAGGGCTGCACAGCAGGGAATTCATTTTTTTCGCCCATCATGACATTTATTCTTCACTAACCGAAGGGGCAAACGACAACACATCGAGTGTTGCGGTGCTTCTATCTTTGTGCAAGTATCTGTATTTTCAAAACCCGGACCATTCCATCAGGGTGGTTTTCAATGACAGGGAAGAGCTCCTCGGCGGGCTGCTTAACAAAAGCATCCCGCGTGAAAAACTCGAAATCATTCTTGAAAACACCGGCTCATACCAGTATCTGAAAAATTATGTTTATGATAAAAGTGATGTTGCAGGCATTTTTATCCTCGAGTTGTCAGGCATAGGGGACAGCCTGTATTTTGCAACCAGATCCGGCAGCGTTGAATGCGATAAAAGCTGCAATTCATTCTTCAGGAACATTGCCGACAGGTACAAATTCAAATACATTGAAATGCCGGTTTTGAACTCGGATATGATTTCCCTGAAAGCGCTCGGTTTTGAAGGTGCATTGATCGGAGCCACACCATACAATGACAGTAAAACATTTTTACAGAACTCGCATGGAAATAATGCGGCAAATGACTACCCGTATATATGGAAAAAAATCCATACGTCCATGGACAATTACTTTTCAATACAGGAAAGCGCCCTCGACATGGTTTATAATTTTTTGATCAGGATCGTTGAAAACCTTGATTCATTCTCATCCGAAAAAAAATGATCCTGTTGCTTTTTTTTGCTTTGTAATCTAAATGTAATTTACTTTTATAATTATCTGTGTTATTTTATATTCATTATAGGACTTATCATATTTGAAGGAAAAATTATGGACGGAGTAGGCTGGAATTATTCCCAAAAAGTAAAAGAGCATTTTATGAATCCGCACAATGTACTTTCGGTCAGCGAAGAAGAATTCAACGCCGACGGTATCGGTTATGTCGGCTCCCCCGCTTGCGGAGACATGATGAAGATTTACATAAAGGTAAAAGACGACAGAATCATCGATTTAAAATGGCAGACTTTTGGCTGTGCCAGCGCAATTGGCTCGACTTCGGTGTTAAGCGATATTGTTACGGATAACGGCGGAATGCACCTTGATGAAGCATACAAAATCACCCCCGAGGATATAATAAAAGAGCTCGGAGGTCTTCCTTCCAACAAAATTCACTGCTCTGTCCTTGGTGACAAGGCATTGAGGGAAGCGATCAATGATTATTACAGGAAAAGTGGACAGGAAAACAAAATTCCCCATGATACAGGGGACAGGATCGTCTGCGAATGCCTCAATGTTTCCGAGAATGATATAAGGATGGAAGTACTGGAAGGTGTAAAGGATTTTGCAGTTCTGCAGGAACGCACCAAGGTTGGCACAGGGTGCGGTAAATGCATAGATGAAGTAAAAAAAATTCTCGCACTTTACGTAGAAAAGTACTATAAAAACGAAATTTATACAGGATAATTTTACAATGATATATCTGGAT
>JBJKSS010000487.1:0-14579 GCA_046703745.1 Spirochaetota bacterium | reverse complement strand
CCGTATTCCGAAGTCGCCGCTTTACGTTGGGCGATATTTTGCAAATATTTTGCAAAAAACGGTTACGGGGTGTTTATAGTCACCGATAAGTGGAAGCAGGAGGACAGGCATTCCTGGCTTATAGTCCTTGATGATAAAAATATCCATATAAAAAACACGATATACGATATCAGTGTGGTATACGCAGCGGCCATCCTGTCCAGTATCGGTATAAGCAGGATGTTCAGGCCGAGGTTCAATCCGGCCTGTATGAAAGAGCCGACGGATATGATCCAGGTTTTTTTATGGTATGAAATGATGTTGTAAAACGGCTTGTATACGGCACCGAGAAAATAGGCGAACACGACAAACGGCGTTACTATGTATGCATCGTGGAAACTCTTCGACGTCAGGATGTAGACGATTTCCTTTGCAAAAAACGCTATGCAGAATGTCAGCCAGAATATTACAAAAAAAAACGCGGAGAAAAACCTCTCCAGCTTTTTGATCGAATTTTCCTTGTCGTTTATGAACATGGAAAACATAATGGGGTTGTAGACCCTGAAGATTGATTCCGAAAAAATGGTAATTGCCTGGCCGAGCCTGTATCCTATGGAATAAAGCCCCGTGCTGGAAAATCCCTTGAAGATGCCGATAAGTATCCTGTCCGAGTGCCCTGTTATCCAGTAGTTCATCTGGTTGGGCAGAAGGGGCAGTGAAAATTTCAAACCTTCGGCAAGGAGCTTTTTATCAAATTTAAATCCAATGAGCCTGTTTTTGATCAGAAAGAATCCGAAAATAATACAGGACAGCATGTCCGAAACGAAAAAGCCGTATATTTTTGATGCTGCGCCCAGTTTTTGAAATACCAGGAGATACAAAAAAGTGCCGTACAGAATCACATAGATCAAAACCTGGCTTATGCTGTAAAGCTTCGCCCTTAAAAGCTGCTTCAAATATGCACCGCCTAAAAGGCTCAACTGCAGCAGGAGCGGCCCCAGCATTGTCAGGGAAATAAACGGGAAAAAAGGAACATTAAAAAGCTTTGTTAAAAATATCCTGCCTATTATCAGAGTCGCTGTTAAAACAACCAGTCCCCATGATATGATGATCCAGAAATACGTGCTTATATATTTTTTGAGTTCTTCAAAGGTCCTGTTATGATTGAAGTAAAATCTAAGATAAGCCTCGTCGAGGCTCAATGAAATAAATATCGGCAGGAGAGACCGTATGGAATCCAAAGTATCAAGTATTCCTATATCGTTCTGTGAAAGATAACGGGTTGTTATCGGCCAGGTCAGTATTGCCAGCGCCTTTATTATAATGCTTGCAATAAAATACCAGCTTCCCTTGGTAACTATCTTTTTAAAGTGGGAACCCGAGTGAATTTCTTTTTTTTCCATTACCGTGATTCAGCCTGACCGTTATTGATGTTTATACATTGAAAAAACAGATGTATCGTAGAATATTCTGTTATTATATTTGTTGATATAATCCAGCAGATCATTATACGCTTTTAAATTGATTTTATCAATGATTATGTCCGTATCGGGCCAGTTTTTTTCCTGTGCACTGCGTTTTGACAATATTATAAAATCGGGATATAATCCCGACTTGGCTCCGTTTTCAAGGTTCGCTCCCAGGCTGTACCTGTACGACGGAATTATCCACGGGTCATTCAGAAAATAATTGCGGTCAAGCAAAAAATGCAGCATGGGCACAGAATTGAAACATAGAAGCGTCTGATCTTTCGATATATTGAGTCTGGCTGCATTAATAATTCCATCAACTTCCGTGACTTTATCCTTGCTGCCGAATATGCCGAAAAGGGCCGGAGTACTGTACATCGTTGTGAGCCTGTAAATGATCTCGTCACGCTTGTTGTTATCAAAAGCCTTTTTATAAACGCCGACCAGGAGAATTACGATAAAGAACAGGAATGTAAATTTGTACAAAAAGGCCATTTTATATCTGCCGATTAATTCATCCCTGTTTTTCCGATTAATCAGGGCGGTAATCGGGAACAATATAAAAACGGCACCTGCCGGGACACTGTGCCTTATTGAGTTATTCGACCCCAGAAAGGAAATAATCACAAGAAAAAATCCCCAGAACAGGTAAAAAAATTCTTCATTCAGACTGATTTTTTTGAACTTCATAAGAATGTAATAGGCCATGATGAAACCGAAGACCGCCATGTACCACATCCATGGCTTGGCAAGTAAGAATAAAAATAATAAAATTCCCGTGATCGTAAATATGACAGGCTCATTTTTTTTGATATTCATTTTTAAATGAGTTCTGTTATACAGAAAATTGCCGCTAAGAAGTCCGATTATAAAAATAGCACACAAAATAATTATATAAATAAAATCCCTTGCATATCTTTTTAACAAAAACAGTCCGTAGGATATTTCTCTCAACTCCGTATTATTTGTCCATACATGCACATTCAACAACTCTTTAAATTTATCTGGAGGTATATAAAATACGCTCAGAGGATGACTTATAATATTAATTTTTTTATAAGACAGGACAAATAAGGCGAGGATTATCGATATGATAACCGGGATATAAAAATAAACAACGGCCCGGGCGGCTGCACCAGTATTAATGGAATATTTGTTCCGGAAGTCGGTGAAAAAAAACAGCGGAAGCATCAAGAATAATATATGAGGCAGCCTGGTCACCACAGATACTGTCAAAATTATGGATGATATAAATAAATAAATAGGTTTTCCCGAAAAGCTGAAATCTTTATTTATGTACTTCAACATGAAAAAAAGTGACAGGATGGCCAATAATGTCGGCAGATTGCTGTGATCTATTTTTGCTTCCGGGCTGTTGACACAGACCACAAAAACCATTGTTGTTACAGTGATGAAAAATGTATAAATGTCATCCCTGTAAAATTTCAGTATTTTATAGGCAAACAGTGTCATGACAGACATCAATATCACGCCGCCGATTCTTTCCCACATTAAAAACGGCACGGGCA
Source organism: Spirochaetota bacterium (assembly GCA_046703745.1). Taxonomy (GTDB): domain Bacteria; phylum Spirochaetota; class GWE2-31-10; order GWE2-31-10; family JAFGQB01; genus CAZHHK01. The sequence continues at coordinate 11,602 of JBJKSS010000487.1, read as the reverse complement.
AAACGCCGAGCCACAAGCCGTTTACAAACCATGACCCGATTTTTTCTATGGTATAGGAATGCTTCAGACCGCCATGGAACATAAACCACGAAATCGACATCTGTTTGCCTTCATCCGTGAGATCAAGACCGAATGGTGTCCAGAAAAGCAAAAATAAAAATGTGAAAGCAAAAAGGATAAACTCCGAATATTTTAAAAAATTTTCCCTGTTAATCTTGAACAGGATAAAGGCGGCAAATAGCATCCATAACGCAATATACACCGATACTGCAGCATTAAATACAAATATCACCGTATCCGTTTTCTTGAAATATTCAAGTAATGAAAATAAAAAATATCCGGCAGGAACCATGCACATTAAAATCAATATCAATTTGCCGTATTTTTCTTTAATTGAATCAACCATGCCACACCTTCTGGTAAATACTTTATTTGAAAAGACTCCACAGGGTCTTACTTATTTTCTCCCTTGTGGTTACAGGAACCCATGAGTTCAACGGTATTTTGCCTATTTCACTCCAGAGATTGTTTATTATCCGGTAATGCAGCCTGCATTCCAGCCTTTCCATGATATTAACAGACAAAAGTTTTTTCAAAATGTGCCTGTTGTTATATATTATGAATATATCATGACAGAAATCAAAATCCTGTATCTGCAGAGACTGCCAGCAGCCGTTGCGGTGCTCCCAATAAAACATATCGTAATAATTATAGCCATACTTTACCACATTATGAAATTGCGTTACATCAATGAAATCTTTAAAAGCGTCACGATTTAATCCGGAAAGCTTTTGTATCCTGTAAAAATATGAAAAAATGTAAGGCATTGTAATTTTAAAATCTGGAAGCGGCGGAAAATGCCTTATGTAAAATCCCTCGCCTATTTCACTGACCGTGGATTTTAAATGTATCCTGTTACCGGGAAGATTTTCATACAGGGCTCTGGCAATAATACCCTGGTTTTCCGAACGGATAAATCCGGAGTTGCGTGAAAAACCTTCCAGCGGCTTGCCGGTTCCATCGGGGTTTATGTAAAGTATTTTATGATTTATGCCTGCTTTTTCGGCGATTTGTTTTGCAAGCTCGAGGTCCTTAAGGTGCCCCCTGTCATTATTGTAAACATAAGTAAAATATATTATATCGTCTTTTTCCGTCCTTGAACTCGCAAGTGTCAGCCTGCTGTCTATGCCGCCGGTCAATGATACAATCAGTTTATTTTTTTTATTCAAAAGCTGTATCTGCCTGGAAAACAAATCAGACAGGTCATCCACAAGGACATTAGTAATGCTGCCCTTTTGCAAATTTTCCCTCGGGAAAAACCTTTTTATCTTCCGGGTAGCCAGGTCTATCAGGGTATTCGGCGACAACATGAAAATTTCATCATACTGTGTCAGAAACCCGGGAAAGTACCTGCTCTGCTTTTTAAAATCCCCGGAGTTAATAAAATCCAGCATCCTGCCGCGGATCTCGTAATTTTTTATTTCAGCAATAAGCTGGACATGCGATGACAACAAAATATCATCGAGCCTGTGATAAAAACAGGTCTTTATGCCTGTTGCATCCTGAAGGACAAAACAGTTGTTCCCGCTTTTTAGAAATAAAACGAAACGTCCAGACAGCAAATCCAGATAATCAAAAAAATCTGATGATGATTTGATGTATTTTTGCAATAAAATTTCTGCTGTTTTTTTATAATCATTTAGCACATTTACCGGATTGATAACGGTGCCAAGTAAAACAATATGATTACCATCAATACTCAAGCCGGTAAATTCAAGATTTGGATCATAATAAAAATAATAATCATCGATTTTTGATTTTAGCCAATTTATGCCAGAAAAGTCTGACTGTGATTTAAAAAAGTCATAATAATCAATCCCGCTTATTAAATAGCCGAATTTGTATAATAACCTGTTTTTATTTTCTTTTATATTCACTTCATGTACCTTCTGTTTAGTTTAGGATAGTGCCGGTAAACTAGTAGTAATCAGAATTTCGATTTGAATTATTCATTAAAAAATCAAACTTAATCCAGTTGAGACGAGTTAAAATAAAAAATACTTTCTTAAAATAAACCTTACTCCATATCCTATTGCAACAGATATCGTTTTAGCGATTAAATAGTACAGAATAATTATTTTTGTAAATATGAATTCAATTATAAAATTAACACCCATACCCAAAAAACCTATCAGTAAAAACAGTAAAAACTCGATTATTTTATTTTCTATTTTTCGTTTGTTAAATACCCAAAAAATGTTTAGAAGATAATTGATTATCATGCCTAAGAGATTTCCAAATCTTGAAGCAATCAAAAATTCTATTTTCAATACTTCTTTAAGGAAAACTGTCAATACATAATCTCCGGTCAATGCAATGCCTGAGACAACAAGATATCTAAAAAATTGCACAAAAATATTTTCAGGTTTTTTCTTAAAGAAAGTTAAAAATAATTCTTTTAAATTATATGCTATATTTTCCAGCAATTATTTTTCCTTAATTATTAATAAGTGAATATACTACATATCCCAATATTAAATTTATTGTTATATGCTTTTTGTTATCCCATTTATGGTCTATGCCTAATATTAGAGATTTAGTTGATGAGGATACATTATCAAATGATTTAATTTTTAGCAATATACACTGCATTTACAGGCCAATATTTTACAAATGCCTGTTTATAATGTTACTGAGAATCCCGTTAATAAATTTGTAAAAAATTATAACGCAAAAAACCGCCAGCATGACAATTTTTATTATGAATGCCGCTATGAAATCCGGCATAACGTTATTAATAATAAAATAAGCCGTTATAAAAACGGCAATGACAAGCAAAGGATTGATGAATATTTTCAACGGAATATAATCGAATTTCAAAATAAACCTGCATGTCACCCAGCCCAGTATGGCCATAAAAAAGTATGAAACGGCGGTCGTGAAAGCTCCGGCAGGATAGCCGTATCTCGGGATAAAAACAAGATTTAAAAATATATTGGCTGCTGCCGAAGCAACAACAATTATCGACATATAAATGTTTTTTTTCAAATAATTCATGTTCCATGCATAAAATGCGAACAAGGAATAAAAAATATATCCTATGACGATAACCGGCACCAGCGGCAGGGATATGAAAAAATTCTTCTTACCCAGAAGCATTCCCGCTTCCTTTCCAAATAAAATCAATGCCAGGCCCGCAACAAGAATTATCCTGTATAACTTGTAAATGTCATCGTTGATCTTTTTATAATTCTCTTCCTTCATATATTTGTAAAAATCCGGCATCCAGGCCTTGTCCAGCGCCCCCAGTACGATTGTCAAAAGCATGCCTATGCTGTAGGCAAATGTATAAAGCCCGGCTTCCGAAGCACTGTAATATTTATTGATCATTATCCTGTCAAATTGTGACAAAAGCAGGCTGCTAAGACTGTACGGCAGAAGCGGCAATGCATAAGTTAAAATATATTTGACATGCTTTAGTTTGAATGAAAACCTGATGTACGGCTTTAATGCAAAAATATAATAAATAAAAAAAACGAAGCCAATCAATATCTCAGAGTAAACCTGTCCGAGATACTTATTGCTTTTTAATAAAATTATTAATAATACTGCGAGCCCGAATTTCGAATACGACTGGATGATGTTTCGTATTGCAATTTTTTTACTTTTACGCCGGGCAGCGAACAACTGATCGAACCATGAATTGTATGTTCCAAACAGAACAATCGGCCCGATAAGGCATATTATTTCGGCCGGCAATCCGAGCAGGCCGCTTAAATATTTATTGAAAATAACAAAACACAGGGAAAAGATGAAAATCAGCGACAGGACGAAAATTATTATCGTCCCGAAAAACTCCCTGAAATCATCATTGTCCTCATAATAGTACCTGCTTAATGCCACATAAGAATTCAACGTAACGGCCGTTAAAAATATAAGTATATATCCCTTATAAACATTAACCGTACCGAAGTCGGATGTCGACAATATCCTCGTCATTACCGGCAGAGAAATAAACCCTATAGCATTAACCACGAGGTTGGAAAAAAAATAATTTCTTGAATGCTTAATTGTTGAAAAAAAACTGGAGGATTTTATCTTCATTATCAAATTATTAAAATTCATAAATCAACTATAAAAATAACTCGTCATTTTTTTGGAGAAACAAGGGGTTTACCTCGCTGCGCTCGGCACAAGTCAACCCCTTGTTTTCTATAAAGCCGCCGGTTTTAGCCATGAAGAAACTGACCGGATATAAAAAACAATTCCATGCTATTTATCTTTAAGATTTTGATGCACGCAGCAAGCCTTTTATGAAATACGGAGGCTTTAATTTCCTGGGGGCTCGATGATAAAGCATGTAGCCATCAGAAAACTGCGTGTTAAAATTTTTATTTTTTAACAGTCTTTCAAATTCCACGGCATCATTTTGCCAGTGGTAAGTACATACAGCGATTTTTAATGCTGTCTTCCCTGACAGCAAATCATTCATGCCGTTAAGCACTTTTCTTTCCATACCTTCAACATCAATCTTGAAAAAAAATGGCGCTTCCTGCATTCCACCTGTAAAATGATCCAGCGTAACAGATGCCTCATCATTCACATCGGATGCATATTTGGGAATTATTTCCACCTTGCCGGGCCATTGGGAAAATGTTGCATTCAACGCCTCTATCCATTCATTATCATACTCAAACAAATAAGCCATTTTTACTTTATCAATCACAGATAAAGTAAAAATGCCTTCAGCCGCACCTATATCAAAAACTACGTCACCGGCATTGACTTGAAAATCCGGCCCTTCATACCTGTGAGATGACTCGGCATCCTGCTCGATCAGGAGCTGCCTGTATGAGTTGACAATCCTTCTTCCGGACCAGCTTTTCCTGAAATAAAGCCTTTTTGAATCATGCAAAACATAAGACATCTTCCGGTCTTTGTCATAATATGTTTTAACCGGCATTTTCAAATATTTATCTTTATAATCTCCCAGCAAATAGGCAACATTGTGTTTTTTCAGATATGAAAGTTCTTTTGAATACAATCTTGCTTCCGGAGAATTTTTATAAAATTCAAGAACCCTTCTTTTTAATAGGGGCAGATTAATATATAAATATGCCAGTTTCTTTAATTTCTCAACAGGATTCTTCATATCATATCCCCAGTATGGAAAATACCTTTTCAAACCTTTTAAACCAGGTGTGTTCTGCTTCGGCCCTTTTTCTCGCGGCCATTTTTATTTTCATTCTTAATTTTTTATTTTTGTCATCAAGATAAAATTTTGCCTTTGAAACCAGTTCATCTTTGGATTTATAAAGTACGATTTCCTCGCCATCATTAAAATATGAGGCAAGTTCATCGGTGTAATTGGTAATCTGCAGCCCGCCGCTCATCGGAATTTCAAAAGTCCGCAAATGCAATTTATAAACAGGTTTGGCAAGCAAATAAGTGTTTGTTATTTCCGTTATCCCGATTGAAAGTGCAAAGGATGAAAAAAGCTCGCTCATTTTCTCAAAAGAAACGGATGGATGCAAAGACAGATATTCGTTTTTTACAAGAGAATTATCATTGCTTTTTGATAAAAAAAGCTTTTTAAAATCTGCCATGATCATTTTCCGGCCGATATCATAAGATAAATTTCGACACAAATTTGCAAGCTTGGTTATTCTGGAGCTTTTCCTTTGACCCGGTTTTTTGTTCATATTTGCCCCGTCGGTATACAATGCAACCGGGATTCCGCTGCTTGTCAGGAAATTTATCTTGTGCACCCTTGTCCCATAGGGTCTTCCTATAAAACCGGCAAAGGGTAATTCCGGTTTCCCGGAAGGCCTGAAAAAATAAGGATTTGCTGCATAAGGCTGGACAACGGTTTTGGCCCCCCATCTTTCAAACATGTACCGGGTTTCATGAGAAGTAAGCCATGTCAAATCAAAGTGTGATGCTGTCTTCCTGTGCATAAATGGTGCATGAAGGTTATCAAAACAGATAAGCAATGCGGGTAATCCGCTTTTTTTGACTTCACGTATAATATGGGCTTTTAAAAATTTGTCACCGACGCAGGTTAATAAAAGATCGTACCCCGGGCCATTATCCCTGACCAGTTTGATCAGGTTATCATTTGCATCATCAATTGAAGCAAAATGCAGGGGATTAAACACTTCGATCCTGATGTCATGATGCGACAATTCATCAAATATATGTATTCTCTGCCATTGCAGCATATAGCTGTCATTTTCCGGCAGATAGTAAAGTATTTTTTTTTGTTTCTTTGATCCCAATTCGATATTCTTTTGCCGCTTGTTCAAACGGATTTTAATAAAGATTTTTTAAAGGGCTTTTTAATAAAGTCAGGCATCAGTTTTCCGATTGCCCGTTTTTGTTTCATGCTTAAAAGCAGGTCAAACCTGCGAAACAGCAGCAAATAATATTTTTTAAAAAAATTCTCAAAAGTCCTTCCTTTTGGGACAAATGTCCCCGCAAACGGCGTCAGCCTTAAATATCTCCACCACAATCCGGTTTTCGGGTGAAATGATATATAATGCCATGGTTTGACCAGCCCGATATAATGTATAATTACAGGGTGCTTTTTGACATCCTCAATCTCCTCTTTTGTCCATATCTGGGCTTTAATATCGCGTTCAATAAAAAAATTCATATTGTACCTGGGGGGCATGTATTTAACTTTAGAGCACAATGTAACATTCAACACATCCTGATCATAGGCCTTGATAACATTGTTAATATTTTTCAGATTTTTTAAAAAAAATTTTTGCAATTTCTCCTTCCTTAATTTTTCCAGATTCAATAACAAAACTCCGGAATTAAAATAAAAATATTTTTCAGGAAGGTTGAGATTTTTGGTATGCTCGGGACTTTGTATACTTGTAGAATCCCTTGCCGCCGCCAGGTAAAATGAATCAATATTCATGTTATATAACTCCAAAATGGAGCCAGCCACAACAAGGTCACAGTCAAGATATAGAATTTTTTTTATTTCTTTCGGCAGCAAACCGGGCAATAAAAGCCTTAAGAATGAACTTCTTCCATGACGGCTATCCGGAACCTCACCCAGCTTTTCATTTGTAACAGGTATATGTCTGCACAAATGCCCCTCTGAAACAATGTAATTTTCAAGCCAATTGACATCTTCACTTTTTGTTTGAGTAACAAGGTAAAGCAGATTTACTGTAATAACAATGTTTTTATTGTTGTCAAATAATGACTTCAACATTACAGTTACCGGCACAATATAGTTTGAATCAAACGCTGCTGCAATTTCAATATTATTCATTAATTTAAATATCAGACCTGTTTATTATTATTATTATGACATGACACCACCTTATTATAGTTTGCTAATAGTGATGTCTTGATTTTATCATTCAAATATCGGGATTGATGAATGCCTTTTATGAGATCAAAAAACAACTTAAAATAATCGCATCGTACAAAAAAATCATTTACAGATTTCAAAACAATTCCTTTTTTTTCCCCAGGCACGAATACCAAATCATTATCTTCAAGCAAGTTGAATTTTTCGGCTAGTTTCAATCTCTGGCTTCTGAATAACAAGTTGTATTCTATATTTTTTTTAAAAACCAGAATCGAATAATTCTCCGGCAGGATATCCAAAGGAGAACCCTTGAATTTTTTTCTCACAAGCTCATTTTTCCATTCTGCAATTATTACTGGCCGATGCTTAATAATTGTTTCTTCAAGTCCCTTTAATACATCAAATTCAAAACCTTCGACATCTATCTTGATAAAATCTATTTTGCCCGGAGATAATTCATTTATTATCTCGTCACCCTTTTTTAGTTGGACAGTATCTATTTGCTGCGGTTTATTATCAGTTAATTCGGGCTTGCCGTCAATAACCGATGATGCACCGTTATTATTGTTCTGCAAAACCATAACAACATTATCACGGTTAATGGAAGATAACCCGAAATTAAATGCCCTGATATTAAGCAAATTGTTTTCGCCAATATTCTTCATTAATAGCTTAAATGTTTCATGCTGCGGTTCAAAACAAAAAACCTGCCCGGAAAAAAGACTTATCACCATTGCATGATTGCCTATATTTGCTCCAATGTCAAGAACCACAGGTTCATCTAATCCGGCCAAAATAGCCGTAATAAGATAATTGTTCAGAATATCATATAAACCGTTTGAAACTATGGAATCCGTCAAACAATCATTTTTATAGGCATAGACTGTTTGCCCGAACATATTCCTGATTTTAGCAGTATCCGCCATTCCATTCCTTTAATTATATATATGCTGTAAAGTAAAAAAATATTTTTATTTTTTCAACGCCAAAAAATCATCGACTATTTTTTTTATATTGTAATTTCCGATATCCTGTTTGAATGCCTTTTTATAACTACCTCTCAAAAATTCATCAAATTCATCCGGATCGAATTCATCCGGTGCAAAGCTGAATACCGGCCTTTTGACAAGCATGTAATCGATCAGTTTGCTCGGCACCTGGTTTGTAGACATATTTTCAACATTGATCAGAAAATCACACTTGCTTAATTCAAACAAAACCTCTTCACGGGGAATATCATATTTAATTATGATTTTATTTTTCAATTTATCAATATACCTGCTGATTAATTTCATTGAAGTTTCCGGTTTTGTAAAAAAAATCATGAACCTGAAATCAAAACGCAATCGTATCAAATATTCAAACAGCTGTTTGGGGTCCCTCTGTATCTCCAAAAAAGCCCCGGCATATCCAAAGGTCGGCACAGTGTTCTTTTTATAATCGGCCAGCTTGACAGTGGCAAAATCGAATCCCTGTGGTATTACCTTTATTCTGTCAAAGGATTTATACTCCAGATATGATTGCACCGCAAGCCGGGTAGGCACCGTGATATAATCAAAACGCCTGAATATCCATTTTTCAAAATATTTGAAATAAAAGGCGAGCTTGTTCATTTCATGATAATAGAATGGATCACCGCAATCGGCAATTTTAATATCTGCCAGATTTTTATTTCTTGCCGAGGCCAATGCTATACCGAAATGAACATATACCGGATATGAAATCGATATGATATAATCAAATTTTTCATTGATCCTGTTTAAATACCTGCACAGCTTATAACTGTATTGAATTTTTTTCTCACCGAAAAAATAATACAATATCCTGCTGACATATCTTTTAATATTATCAAATTTCCCGGTATTCAAGAAATCCGAGCCCCTGACTTTTTTATAACTGCAATTCAACACCTCAACGGTTTTCAATTTGATAATGCTGAAATTATATTTTTTTTCAAGTGAAAAATAATCAAATTCCGTATCAGGGATAACGACTCTGACATCAAATCCCCTTCTTGAGAATTCCTTTGCAAGCTCAAATGTCCTGAAGGCCCTCGGCACATTCTCGGGAAAAAAATAATAAGAAGCGATTAATATCCTTTTCATTTCTTTTCTTTCCATATATGAGAAATCAGCAAGTTGCTATACTTGAATCGCTCCTTCTTCAAATTTCAAACGTATGACTGCCTTTAATTTTAAAATATAAATTCAGAATACTTTAATGGATAATGGCTCAAATCATTATGGCTTATTATAAATAAAAATTAAAAAAAAGCATCTTAATCATTGATACTTATAAATACATATTTTGGGCCCCATAAATATTTTTTCCTTGTTTTTAAAATAATAATTAAAATAATTACTTGCCGTAAATAAATTTAAAAAATCGTTAAAACCGCTAAAATTATATGGAATAGAAACCGGATCAAATTCTTTAATTAATGGCAGTGCAAAAATTTCATTGTATATTTCAATTTTATCTTTAAATCTTTCTTTCTCTTGAAAATATATATAATAATTATAACTAGACACCAATACATACTTTATTTTTTTCATATATTCCGGATTTTTATAATGGGAATAAAAATCAAAACTCCATCTCCCCCCTCTTGGTAAAAAAGGAGTATAATCCTCATAAAGTGAGTTTCCTTCATTGATATCAGTACCTGCAATATATTTTAAAGATACTTGCCTTGTATCGGTAATAGATAGATTAATTAATTCTTGAGAATCTTTTAAAAACAAATTTAATAAAGACACGCCAAATAAAATGAATAAAATTGGTAAGTAAAAATATTTTAGCTTATACTTCATTATTAAATTGAATATAAAATATATGCCGTATGAACTAATAAATAATGGAGTAATATACATTGGAAGTCCCCAATTTTCAGCATGCAAAGACAATTTACTCATGACTATCATGTATATTAATCCAAACAATAACGGAAAAATCTTTTTTTCGCGATTAACTATTGTTCCAATTATCCCAATTAATAAGAAAAAAGCCAGTACAGCACCAGAAAATAAAAAATATCCTTTAATATAGAATAATAAATTACCCCAAAAATTCAGGCCGTCTTTACCGGGATGATATGATCTTGATTCAATTGTAATCCCGGAAATTACTTTATTTACTTTCAAAAATAAAAATGGCGAAATAATAAATAAAAATATAATAAAAAAGAAAAATGAGAACAATAATATTTTTAATATCTTTTTTTTATTATTCCAGTTTTTATATACTACAACAAAACCAATTAATATTGCCAAGAGTATACCTGGATATTTCTCTGCAGTGGCTATTGCTGAAAATAAAAGCATCATGAACAAATTTGTTTTAGACGGATTTCTTAAATACTTAATTGAAAATAATATAACTATTAAAACAAATAAAGTTAAAGCAATTTCAGGAGTAATTAAATGTGAATGCAGTTTATAAGAAGGGAAAAAAGCAAATATTGAAGAGACTAATAGCCCGAACAAAAAACTAAACTCTTCTCCAATCAAATATACGACATAAACCATTAAAGTCCCCAACATTGCATTTATTATTCTTGATATCAAATAATAAAAATTAATATTATTATAAAAAGTTTTACTTAATGACTGCTGGAACCTAAAGTAACTTGCAAAATCATATGCAATAGTATTTATATAAATGCTGATATTATTGGGCCGGTTAAAATACCCTGGATTTAGTGTTTTATCTTCAATCATTTTAACCGGCTGGTCCGCGATTGCAAATTCATCTGGATGCAATAATAACGGAAATCCCCAATCAGCTTTATAAACCCTCAGCATAAATGAAATTATGATTATCATTATTAAAATAACATTTTTAAAATATTTATTCCGTTTGGTTAATTCAAAATTACTGGATTCTAATCTTAAATTTATATATTTATTCAAATCAGTATATTTTACTAAAATGATAAAGAGACAAACAATAGAAACAAAATACAAAAGCACCTTATTTTCAAATGGCAAAAAAATATAATATATAATAATAAAGCATATTAGAGATATTAATAATAATGTTGTTTTGGAAATTCTATTTGTTGTTTTTTTTAAAAAACTATAGATAAAATAAACCAATACTGATAATGAAAGGCATATTAAAAGCATAAAAACATTTAATGTTTTGAAAAGAATATCGATATCACCTGGCCAATTAATTATATCTGAAAATTCCTTAATTTTTGATTTTTCCAAACTTAATGAAACCGGAGATTTAAAATATATATTTTTTCCCCCTTTTATCCTATAT
>JBJKSS010000486.1:0-14278 GCA_046703745.1 Spirochaetota bacterium | reverse complement strand
ACTTTTAATAGGAAAAAAAAATGTAAAAAAACAAAAAGTCCGTGTTCGTTTTTTTAATCATCGTTAGTTTGCTTTTTCTTTTTTTTTCATGCAAAAAAGGAACGGTTCTTAAGGCAGAGGCAAACCTCGTAGGAACCGACGGGGCTCCTGTCGGCAAGGTAATGCTCTACGAAGAGCCGGGCAGTATGAAGGGTGTAATGCTTAAAGTTACAATCAACAAACTGCCGCCTGGAGTCCATGCGATCCACATTCATGAATTCGGCAAGGCAGAACCCCCGGATTTTAAATCCTCAGGGGGGCACTTCAACCCTTTCAACAAGGAGCACGGTTTTAAAAATCCCAAGGGCCATCATGCAGGCGACCTTGAAAACATTACGGTCGGTGCAGACGGAAAGGCAAATGTAACACTGTACGACAAGGATGTTACTCTGGAAAAGGGCAAACCGAATTCTTTATTTAAGGAAGGAGGCACATCCATCGTAATCCATGAAAAAGCCGATGATTACATGACCAACCCTTCCGGCAATTCGGGTGCAAGGATCGCAGCCGGTGTGGTCACAGAAGTAATGTCAGACAACATGAAAAGCAGCTCAAGCATGTCGAGTGAATCCAATATGAAAAAAGATTCAAACATGAAAAGCAAATCATCATCAAGTAAAAAGTCGATGTAAGAAAACCGAAAACTTAATTTTTAATTTATAAAGAGGGCCTATTTAAAATAAAAATAGACCTTCTTTTGGATTTTCAGGATTAAAATAATTTTGACATTATATTTATAATCCCATAAAAATAAAACAAACAAATGCCCTGAATTACCCCCTTCAGCCGGGCACTCAACGCGGATTGCTTCACTTCGTTCGCAATAACAGCCGTCATCGCGAGTATTCCGAAGCGATCCGCGTTGAGTGCCCGGTGGACGGCTGAAGAAATTAATTTTAAAATTCACAAAATGCAAATTTTACTTCATAAACCCCGAAAAAAGCCTATAATAATAATCAGCAAATAAACTGATCCAGAGAATTATAATGGGTTCCGCAAAAAAATCACGATTAAGGATTGGTATGCTCATCGGCATGATCGATGAGGATTACCAGGCGAGATTATGGAATCACTTTGCTGATATTTCCGAAGAGTTTGATATTGATCTTACATTCATTGTGGGCAAATCATTATCAAGCCCGTACGGTTATGATACTCAGCACCATATCATATTCAACCTTATAAATGAAAAAAATGTCGACGGTCTTCTGATAATGGCCGGGACACTCGGAAATTTCATCTCACATGAAGAACTTGTAAATTTTTGCAGGAAATTCCAGCCGCTCCCGATAGTCTGTATTGCACAGGCAATAGAAGGTATCCCGAGCATTCTTATAGACAGCAGGATCGGATTGATCGAAGTGCTCGATCATCTGATCGTGGATCACGGCTACAAAAGGATCGCATATATAAGGGGCCCCGAAGGCCATCAGGAAGCCGACATAAGATTCCTGACCTACAGGGAAACCCTGGAAAAACACGGCATAATATTCGATCCCGATCTTGTGGCCCCCGGAAATTTCGTCTACGACAAGGGCACCGAAGCCGTAAGAATACTGCTTGACGATAGGAAGCTCAAATTCGATGCCATTGTTACTGCGAATGACGACATGGCCCTCGGAGCATTCAAGGAACTTCAGGAAAAAGGGATCAAGGTACCCAAGGACATCGCCCTTGTCGGTTTTGACGATATAAAAATAGCAAGGAACCTGAATCCTCCGCTTACCACTGTAAAACAGCCGCTTTATGAAAAAGCAAGAAAAACAATGGATATTCTTCTTGCAAAAATACGGGGAGAAGATGTTCCTGTTTTGACTTACCTGCCGACAAAGGCTGTGATCAGACAATCCTGCGGATGCTTTTCACCGGCATTGACCCACATTGATTCCACAATAAATTACCGGCTGAATGACAGGCCGGGTAATCATAATGCGCTTGAGATCAACAGGAACAGGATATTAAAAGAAATTACGGATTCTCTTGAAAACAAGGGCGTAAACAACCGGTTCCTGCAGTCATGGCTGCAAAACATGTTTGACAGCATTATAATCTCTTTGAAAAAACTGGATTACAGGGACAAAAACTATTTATATGTTGTGTCCGAGGCGCCGATAGCTGCCATGGGAAGCGAAAGCAATGACCTGTTCTGGAAAACGGTGCTTCAAACCCTTTATGACGTAATCATAAAGCACCTGGAGGATCCGCAATTAATCTCGATTTTTGAAATCCTCTTCCAGAAGGCAACGGTACTGATCAGCGAGATGCTTTTGAGACCCGACCCGTTTCAAAGCATCAATGAAAAGCACATGGTCTGGACCATCAGGGAAGTTTCGAGCGTATTGACAACTTCCTTCAAGCTGGATGAACTGATGCTTGAAATTGTCAAGGAGCTTCCGACCCTGGGGATCAACAAATGCTTCATATCATTCTATGAATATGAGCCCGTAAAAAAATCCAATTTCATCTGGGACATCCCGTCAAGGTCAAAATTGATCCTCGCTTTTGACAGCAATAAATTCACAGCCATCAATAATGATGAAAACATGGATAACAATGAAAATTTTTTCCCTACATTCGACCTGATCCCCGAAAAATACCAGGGTGGTAAAAAGAGGACCACCATGATCTTAATGCCGCTTTTTTTCAGGGACGAACAATTCGGATTCATAATTTTCGAGATGGGCTCAAGGATAGAAACCATCTACGAAACCCTGAGGGGGCATATTTCCAGTTCGTTAAAGGGTGCCCTGCTGTTCAAGAAGCAGAAAGAAACGGAGGAACTTCAGACCGCAACAATGGTTGCCGCTGTTGCCGCCGAGAATGCAAACAAGTTAAAAAGCGAATTCCTTGCAAACATGAGCCACGAGATAAGGACGCCGATGAATTCCATAATAGGATTTACAGGACTGCTGCTCGACGAGGAAAAGGACCCGGAAAAGAAGGAAAGGCTCAACATGATAATCAAGGCCGGCAGCAATCTTCTGGAAATCATTAACGACATTCTGGATTTCTCGAAAATGGAAGCGGGCAAAATCGATTTCGAGAAAATAAATTTTTCACTCAAGGTGCTCCTTGGAGACATAAGGACGATGTTCATCCTGAAGACGAATGAGAAAAATATCAGGTTCACCCTCAATATCGACAAATCGGTCCCCGATCTTTTTCATGGCGACGAAAGAAGAATCAACCAGATAATTCTCAACCTTGTGAGCAATGCATTCAAGTTTACCAGGGAAGGCTCAATCAACATTAGCTGCAACTACACGGACAGGGGCGTTGCCGTAATAAGCGTTGCCGATACAGGCATCGGCATTCCCAGGAACAAGCAGGGAATGATTTTTTCGGCATTCTCGCAGGTCGATACTTCCACAACAAGAAAATACGGTGGCACGGGTCTTGGGCTGGCCATTTCAAAAGGGTTGACGGAAAAAATGGGAGGAAAAATTTATTTTAAAAGCAGTGAAGTTTCGGGATCGGTTTTTACCGTGGAATTACCCCTTGAAAAAATAAAAATCAAATCCGGCGATTTGAAAAAAAATTCAAAGAACGATGCCATGGTGCGTCAGTGGCTGGAGAATGCTGAAAATGATCCTGACATAAAAAAGCTGATTATGAAGGGTATCAAGAAGCTTCCTAACAGGATAATCGAAATCGAAGATGCGGCGTTTAACTGCAACAGGCTGGAAATCAAAAGGATCAGCCATGACCTAAAGGGGATTTACGGTAACCTTGGAATGAAGGAAATATATGAATTGTTCTCCAAGATCAATGAAGAGATCAGTGGGGAAGATTATGAAATGAATAAAATAAACAACTTTTTATTCCTCCTGAAAAAAATCAAAAACCAGATACCTGATTCATATTTCAGGGGAGCGGACGAGGATACAAAAAGTGAAATACTGCATAAAATATCCGCATCATTCAGGATACTTGTTGCAGAAGACAACGAGATGAACAGGAAATTTGTCGGCGCCCTCCTGAATAAAATGGGCGTGGGTTTTGAGTTTGCGGTTAACGGCCAGGCGGCACTGGAAAAACTCAAAACCGGTTATGCATCCGGCCGGGCTTACGATCTTTTACTCCTCGACATGCAGATGCCCGTAATGGACGGGCTCGAGGCCATAAGGCACATCAGGAACGATGGAAATCTGAAAGATACTTACGTAATCGCAGTTACTGCCCATGCGATGAAAGGCGACGCCCACAAATATACATCGGCCGGATGCAATGCGTATATCTCCAAACCGATCAACAGGGAAATCTTCAGAAAAAAAATCAGCGACCTTATGTCCGAAAAAATGCAGGGCATGTCCATCAAGGTCAAAAAAAACAGCATCGGAATAATCCTTGACGAAAACACAAAATTAATTTTAAATGAAGTCGTTAACGAGCTGGCCGAAAACACAAAAATATTCGACCAGAAAAAAATAATCAGGATTACCGATAAACTCTCAAAGGTTTCAAAAAATGATATTGCCACAGATATCAAAAATAAACTTGAAACAATTGCAAGGGAATTCGATGACGAAGGCCTGCTTAAGCTTCTGGAAGAAATCAAAGGATTGTTGAAAAATGAAATCTAAAATACTAATCGTGGATGATCTTGCGGACAACAGGAAAATGCTCGCCTCGATCATTCAAAACAACTCAACCCATGACGTTATTATTGCAAGGAACGGCCAGGATGTAATAGAACTTTTTGACAACAGGCCGGCCGATCTTCCTGATTTGATACTGCTGGATATCATGATACCGGAAATGAACGGATTTGAAATCGCAGCATATATAAAGTCAAAAGCTTCGGCCAGGGAAATTCCCATAATATTCGTTACAGGGCTCGGGGACAGTGACAGCATCATAAGGGCATTTGAATCCGGCGGTGTCGATTATATCACCAAGCCTTTCAATAAAAACGAACTTCTCGCCAGGGTCAACACCCATCTGAAACTCAAATCAACCCTGAACGAACTCGAGATAAAAAACAAGCTCCTGAAATATAAGGAAGCTCATCTCGAATACCTGGTCGAGGAAAAGACAAAAAAAATCGACAACATGACCATAGCCCTCGTTACCGCACTTGAAAACGCCAATATCCTGAATGACGAGGACACTGGCAACCATATAAAAAGGGTCAGCGAATACTCCGTTATACTCGCCGA
Source organism: Spirochaetota bacterium (assembly GCA_046703745.1). Lineage (GTDB taxonomy): Bacteria > Spirochaetota > GWE2-31-10 > GWE2-31-10 > JAFGQB01 > CAZHHK01. Next base: position 9,080 of record JBJKSS010000486.1, on the reverse strand, counting down.
GAATTACGGCTGCGACACGGACTTCGTCAAAAAAATAAAAATTTATTCATCACTGCACGACATCGGTAAAATAGGAATACCCCATGCCATTCTGAAAAAGGAAGGGAAGTACACACCCGAGGAATTTGAAAAGATGAAAGAGCACGTATCAATCGGGGCAAAAATGCTTGACTCACCGGAAATAGACATCATGGCAAAAAATATAGCCCTCTATCACCATGAAAAATGGAACGGCAGCGGGTACATAAACGGCCTTAAGGGCGCCGAAATCCCGCTTGAAGCAAGGATAGTGGCGTTAGCCGATGTATATGACGCCCTGATAACCAGAAGGGTTTACAAGGCGCCCTATACCCAAAAAGAGACCGAAAAGAAAATACATGAAAATTCCGGCACACATTTTGATCCGGCCATAGTTGAAATATTTTCACACTGCAAGGATAAATTCAGCGGTATCAACTCGAAATATTCGGAATAACCGGAACAAAACGATCATTCGACGGCATTCTCCTTAATCACCTTTGCATACCAGTAACCGCTGTCCTTGATGATCCTTTTTTGCGATGAATAATCGACATACACGATGCCGAATCTTTTGGAATATCCCGAGGACCATTCGAAATTGTCCATGAGGCTCCAAACGAAATACCCCTTAATGTTCGATCCGTCGGCAATGGCCCTGTGAACATTTGCAAGGTAATTTTTAAGATAATCTGTCCTGTAATCGTCATTGATTCTTTCATTCACAACCCTGTCATCATAACTTGCGCCGTTTTCAGTAATATACACAACCGGGTTATTATAGCGTTCCCTTATCCATTTAAGTATGTCATACATACCCTGAGGATGAATCTCCCATCCGAATGATGTAAATTTTACGCCGGGGTAGTCGGGTTTTACGAATTCGAAAACCTTCTTTTTATCATCCGATTTTTTAACGATTATTCTGAAATAATGATTAACTCCGAGGAAATCAACGGGCTGTGAAATTATTCCCAGGTCGCTTTCCCTGAATCCCTTGCAATGCTTTGCAATCATTTTTGCGTAAAACGGCGGGTATTCTCCCTTGAACACAGGATCCATGAACACCCTTGTCTGCTCCATGGCGAAGTCGGCGGCGCCTATATCGTCGTTGGTCGCAGGCTCATACATCCAGAGTGCATTTACTATTCCCGCCTGGAGGCCGCTGTCTATCTCTCTTATCCTTTGCATCGCCTTGCCGTGGCCGAGAAGCAGGTTATGGATCGCTGCGAATGATTTCAAGGGTTCCTTTTTACCAGGTGCATGAACTCCATTCAGGTATCCGAGCCTGTATGTTATAATCGGTTCATTGAAAGTCGCCCAGTATTTAACCCTGTCCCTGAGCTCTTTCACGACTAACTCTGCATAATCCGCAAACCAGCCGGCGAATTTCCTGTTTAAAAAACCGCCTTTTTTTTCAAGAGCCTGCGGAAGATCCCAGTGATACAGCGTGACAAAGGGAACTATATTATTTGCAATGAGCTCGTCAAGGAGCCTCTTGTAAAAATCCAGCCCTTTTTGATTTATGGCTCCGGTTCCTTCCGGAAAGATCCTCGGCCATGAGATAGAAAGCCTGTAGCTTTGAAGGTTCAATTGCTTCATTAATTCCACATCTTCCCTGTACCTGTGGTAATGATCGCACGCCGCATCTCCGGTTGTATTGTCCGAGATTTTGCCTTTTTTGTGGCTGAATACATCCCAGATTGAAAGCCCCTTGCCGTCCTCGTTCCAGGCTCCCTCGATCTGGTAGGAAGCCGTAGCCGCTCCCCAGATAAAATTTTTTGGAAACATAATTTTTCCCATAATAAAAATCTCCCGTCAAATTAAATTAATTTCATTCCATAATCAGTTCATCATTTCCCACATTCTGTATTTTCATGTTTTTTTTATTTCCCTTTCCCTTGATAAAGAATACAAGCATGAAAAAGCTCATAAGGGTTATTATAATCGGAACCCCCCAGAATAGCCTGTAATCAATAATATTGTTTGCAGTCGAATAAAACATCACCGTGCCCGCGATTACACTGCCCGCAAGATTCCCGAAGCCCATGGTAAAAATCGTCGACAATTGATGCACACCGGTCCTTGCGACCTCGCTGCAATGGCTGTCGAGAAAAATTATAAATGGCACATAATAGAATGTGTATGCAAAGCCGTGAACGAATATCCCCAGAAGGACAAAGACAACCGGGAAGCCTGTGAACAGGGCAGTGAACCTGACTGTTTCCATAACGAGCCCGAATATCATGACTGTCTTGAATCCGAACTTCCTTATGAGGAATCCCGTTATGAGCATTGCCAGGATTTCCGAAACCTGTCCCAGGCTCATTACCAGCATTAAAAATTTATTCTCAAAACCTATATCCTTTAAAAAGGGCCCGGCGCCGTAATAAAAATATTTTTGCACGAGGTTTATGAAGAAACCGAACAACAGCAGGAATATTATCTCGGGCTTTATTATCACTTTCAACGACTCAATCGGTATAAAGCTTTCAGATTTTGCCCTGGCATTCGTTTTGGGAAATGTCAGGGAAAAAACGCTTAGCACAAAAGTTGCCATACATGAAAGCTTCAATGTATCCGGTATCCTTTCGGGGAAAGCCTTGAGCCAGAAGAAAAAACCGAGAGCGGCCAGTATCCATCCGATTGTGCCCCAGACCCTTAAGAAACCGTAATTCTTGCTGTCTTTTTTGGAAGCATTATGAAAAATTATCGCATTTATCAGTGCAAAAGTCGGCCCTATTATAAGTGAATACAGTAAGTATAATATCAAAACATTGACAAACTGCGTCTGGAAGATTAACAGTGCCATTATCACTGCGCCGAAAAACTGGCAGACCGCATAAAGCTTTTCTGCACTGATTATTTTATCTGCGATGAACGAAGTTACAAGCGGAGAAACGAAGGCGGCGACAGACGACATGCCGATAATTATCCCGGTCTCGAACGGGTTGAAATGAAGATAGTCATTCAAATAAACGCTCAGGATAGGTACCACTGCACCGCCGGCGATAAACTGGAGAACCATCATGACAGACAATTGTATTTTTGAAAATAATTTCATAAAACTGTTTTTTTACTCCATGTTCCCTACAGGCGGGATTGCCGTCTGTATTCGGAAAATTTTTATTTATTCAAACTCCTTGTAGAACCGCGGACAACGAGCTCTACAGGCAGTATTTCATCTGATTTGACACCGTCCCTCATTAGCCTGAACAGGCTGTGAACAAGGCGTTCTCCCGAATGGAAAATGCTCTGTCTCACGGTTGTCAGGGGCGGATTGCAGTATTCTGAAATGAAGATATTGTCAAATCCGATAACGGATATTTCATCGGGAATAATCCTCCCGGATTCACGGGCAGCGTTCATTGCGCCTATCGCCATCACATCGCTGCATGAAAAAATGCCGTCTATTTCATTGCCTTTTTTGATGAATTCCCCGACCAGATCATGACCAGACTCCTTCGAGTAGTCCCCGTATATTATGTAATCCTGTCTGATCGCCAACCCGGCGTCATTCAACGCCTTTTTATAACCCTTGAGCCTTAAGACAACTTCGGGCTCCCCTTTCATTCCGCCAAGAAAAACGATGTTCCTGCATCCTGTCCGGATGAGGTGTGAGGCAGCCAGCCTGCCGCCTTCAAGGTTGTCACTGTCCACACTGCCAAACAGATTATTCCCCCTGCCCCAGACGACAATTGGCGAGTCAACATCTGCATGGTCAAGAATATTGTCGAGAAATTTCCTGCATCCGATCACAATCAATCCGTCGGCACGTTTTGATTTAAGATATTTGACTGCAAAACCAGGCATGTCTTCACCTGCCTGAGCTATCAAAAGATCATATCCGTATTCCGAAACAGCCGCTGTTATTCCCTGAAGCTGTTCAATCAAAAAAGGATCGTTGATCGCCGATCTGCTGCAGTAGTCCCTTGGAATTATAAAGGCGATGGTATTGCTTCGTTTAAGGCTGAGATTCCTTGCCCCCTGGTGTGTCTCAAAATTGTGGCTCCTGGCCAGCCTGTTTATAATTTTCTTCGTCTTGTCACTTATGCTGGGATTATCGTTGAGCGCCCTTGAGACCGTTGACTTTGAAACTCCTGCTATTTTTGCTATATCCGCTATTGTTCTTATCATGATCAGCCTGTTTTTTATGCAACCGATTGCATAAAACGGACTATAATACATTAAAAATCGCTTGTCAAGCAGGATTTATTCAGGCTTAGAATTTTTCATGTTTGAACCGATCTTTAATCGCTATTTTTTATCCTTGCAAAATGCGGGATTCTGCATTAAATTTTATAATACATTCAAAATGTAATTTAAGGAGGATTTATGAAAGCTGTTCAAATCAACAATTACGGCCATTCCGACACAATCAGGATCAACGAAGTAGAGAAACCCCACCCGTCAGCAGGACAGGTGCTGATCGAGGTTCATGCATCAAGCATTAATCCCGTGGATATAGCAATACGGGAAGGCTACATGTCAAAATGGGTGCCTCTCCAGTTTCCAATCACCCTGGGTTATGATGTTGCAGGCATTGTTTCGGAGACAGGAAGCGGGGTAAAAAATTTCAAGCCGGGAGACAGGATTTATGGCCAGGCGGGCGCAATGTTCGGAGCAAGCGGCGGGTTCGCAGAGTATGCAATAACGATGGCCTCGGCCATTGCGAAGATGCCGAAGAACATCAGTTTCCCCGAAGCGGCAAGCATCGCTCTGACCGGTGTCAGCGCAGTCGAGGCACTGTACAATTACATCGGGTTGAAAAAAAAGCAGAAAATACTTATCCATGGCGGAGCCGGAGGCATCGGGTCAATCGCCATACAACTGGCAAAACACATAGGCGCCTTTGTTGCTTCAACTGCCGGAGGCAATGACATAGAATTCATCAGGAGGCTCGGTGCCGATGAGCCGATCGATTACAGGACACAGGAATTCGACAGGATGCTGTCAGGGTATGACGCCGTGTTTGATACCGTAGGCGGCGACACCTATACAAGGTCATTCGGTGTGCTTAAAAAAGGCGGCATTATTGTTTCCATGAAAATGCAGCCCGATGAAAACCTTATGAAACAGTACGGCGTGAAAGCATTATATGAAGGCACAAAAGTCATAACAAAACATCTTGAAATGCTCTCCAGACTGATTGAAAAAAAGGCCCTGAAAATTTATATCGAAAAGACTTTCCCCCTTGACAAAATAACAGATGCATTCGTCATCAAGGAAAAAGGCGGGGTCAAGGGCAAGATAGCAATCAGTATCAGGGATTAAAAATCTATTTCAAGAGAATCCTCGTAGATATTCTCCGAAGGTTCGAGCCATTTGGTGTGCTCTTCATCATCGTAATAGCCGCGGAGGTAACCAGTGCATTCCAGATCGATAAAGAGGCTTTTGCCCTTGACATCGAGACTTTTTATTTCCATCGCGGCACCGTTGCCGCCGAAGATGTAGCTGTAAGCACCTATGCATAAGAATGAGCCGAATCTTTTTTCAAATGCCACCAGGCAGGCTCCTTCATCATTTTCGTAGATACAGAGAAGCAGTGCTGTTTTTCCTGCGGATTTGGATTTTTTGCTGACCAGTTTCCATACCGTTTCATAATTATCTATCGTTCTTGACTTCGTTTGAGTATCGATAAATATCTCCCCAATTGAATAAGGCGAATAACCATCAATGCCGACTTCAGAAGATCCAACCAATTTCCCGGTGATGTTAACCGGCTCTTTTGAATAAACTTCCGCGGACAAAATCATGAAAAACAAAATTACAATCAGATTTTTTTTCATGCGTGTTCCTTTAAAAAAATATTTCAAGATGACAGCATCATGCAGGAAGATTCAAATCTGTAAGAGCGGGCCCGTTATCCATATCATTTATCAAACCAATAAGGTATTCCCTGTATGCCGTGTAGCCGTTTTCATCGAGCCGTTTTATCACTGCATTCAAATTCTGCCTTATCTGTTTTTTATAGAATGAAATGCCTGTTATGTGATAATTCACAAGGTTGAATATAACGGGACGAAGATTAAAAAAAACCTGCGGCTTGCGAAGATTTGAAATAATATTTTTGTACTTTTCAGTTTTGATCTTTTCATAATCGGGAAGAGCGTGGAGATAAAGGGCCGCCAATTCGGCATTCCATTTTCTCAGATTGGAATAGGCGGCATCCATAACAGATTTTATTTTAATGTCTGCCTGTGCGGTTTTACTGGTTTGAAATGAAGTTTCAAGGTAATAAAGCGAAAGCATTTCCCTGAAAAACATGTACCTGTAATTGTTCCCAAAAGCCTTTTGCTTTTTCCATTCACCATGCTCCCCTGAAATAATATGCCGGCACGCATCTTCATACTGCTTCCTGAAAACGATGAACTTTCGCACAAGAGTGTCCGAACCGGCAGCATCGGGATGTGTTTTTTTGGCAATTTTCCTGAAAACACTTTTAAGATCATCGAGGCTTCTGATCTTGCCTTCATTCATAAGATTAATAAAAATGTTTTCCATAGAAGGGCACCCGTAAAAATATTAAGAATATTATAGATCGAAACCGGATAGAATGAAAGAAAAAAATCACATTTCCCGGGGAGTTCGTCAAATTACCGGAAAAACAAGGGTCTACCTCGGCTATGCTCGGTACAGGTCAACCCCTTGTTTCTATAATGTCAGTTTTGCCATTTCCCGAAGGCCTCGTTTCAGAAAGCCTGGTAAATTTCCTTATTTCATCAAGACGGCTGACAAACACGCCGACTTTTTCAGGATCGAACGCCCCGCCTTTTTCGGAAATAATATAATCCACAGCATTTTCAAAGGGCCAGGGCTTCTTGTACGGACGGTTTGACAAAAGTGCGTCAAATACATCGGCGATTGCGACTATCCTTCCGAACAGGGGAATGTCATCCCCTTTCAATTTGTTCGGGTAGCCCGTCCCGTTAAATTTTTCATGATGGGACAGGGCTATCTGTGCCCCTGCCTGCAGGTATATGCTCTCGGAATCCTCGAGTATTTTATAGCCTATGGTGCAATGCTCCTGCATCCTGGATAATTCGTCATTATCCAGCCTGCCTTCCTTGAGCAGTATCGCATCGCGTATCCCGATCTTGCCTATATCATGCAGCTGTGAAGCATAAAAAAGAATATCCTTTGTCTCTTCGCTTTCATTGCCCGCAATGATTTTTGAATAATTTGCAACCCTGTCAACATGATTGGCCGTTTCGCAATCCTTGAATTCCGCAGCCCTGCCGATTATTTTCAGCGCCTCATATTCCCTCAATTGCAGGGATATTGTTGCCCTCTTTACCTCATTCTGCAGCATGACAGATCTGTCCCTGTTCATCATCTGGTATTGCCGTAATTTTGCAAGGTTATATAGCCTTGCCTTGAATTCCACGGGATTAAGAGGTTTATTGAGAAACTCTGTGGCCCCTTTTTGAAATGCCCGCATTTTAACCACATTATCATCGTGTACCTGGGTGATCATTATGATATACATTTCCTTCTGGAGCTTCTTCAATTTACCGATCAGTTCAATGCCGTCCATCTGCGGCATAATATAATCGACAAGGGCCATGTCTATTTCATTGCCGGCCGCAAATTTTACGGCCTCAAAAGCGCTGGTGAACGAAAAGACTTCAAAATCGAGCTGGCGGGAAAGCTCCTCAACCAGTGCAAGATTTATTTCATTATCATCAACCGATAATATTCTGATTTTGCCGCACATTTTACGACTCCTGTTTTTTATGAATACCGCATTGATCGGCGGAACGATCCCCGCCCCGCTTTCCCCAATTTTGCATTGATCAATAACATCGGAAAAGGCCGGTAATTTCAGTCAGGCGGCTGAAAAACTCAGGTCCTTTTTTAATTTCTTCAGCTCTTCCGTTATATCTTTCATGGCGCCGCTATAATCAAAATCCTTTCCTTCGCCGGAGTTTGTTTCAATCATTTTGAAAAGCTCGTAAATTTTATTTATCCTCAGATTGCCGAAAGCCCCCTTGAATGAATGTGCATCGAAATTCAATGCATCGAATTTTTTTTCATGGATCATTGTTTCAAATTTGTCAAACCAGGATTCGGTTTTGGATATCAGCTTCCCGAGCAGTATGCCGTAACTATCAGCATTCAGACCAGCCTGTGATGCAAGCTTTGCCATGCTGTACCGCTCATCTTCTCCGGATGCGGAGGCTGCCTGATCCGCTGCCAGGCCAAGATACTTTTTTAGCACAACAGCGAGTTCGTCGAACTGTAAGGGTTTGGCAAGATAGTCGTCCATGCCGGCTTCAATCATCCTCTCCCTGTCTCCCTTGATCGCCTTGGCAGTCAGGGCGATGACGGGAACATGTCTCTTGCCGTTTTCCTGTTCGGATTTCCTTATTAGTTTCGTGGCTTCCGTGCCGCTGCATTCCGGCATGTTGGCATCCATGAAAATCAGGTCGTATTCCCTGCTGCCGTATAATTCGACAGCCTCAAAGCCGTTATCCGCAGTGTCAACCCGGAGATTATAGTTTTGCAGGATTGATTTTATCAGTTTCTGGTTGATTTCATTGTCCTCCGCAACCAGTATCCGGGCATTCTTCCTGATATCCGGCAGATTGAAAATATTTTCCTTTGCACAATAATCGCCGAAAATCGCAGCGGTAATGCTGTTGAAGAGCCCGGAGCTCTTGAGAGGCGGATATATAATGTTCCTGAACCCGGGTTTGTTATCCATTACCTTTTTTTTCAAATGCTCGTCACCAATTACGATGCAGGGCAAGCCGGGGTATGCCCCGATGCATTCGACAATATCCTTCTCACCCGGGGCGGAATAAATGAAGAATATTATATCGATGTCCGAAGCGCCGGCTATTTCAACCATATTCCTGATGATCCTTACATTGAATTTTAACGAATTCAAGTATCTAACTAGAAGTTCGACAAGGCCTGATTTGGATTCATCCGGCAGAAAAACGAGTGAATTTTTATTGTAAATGCCCGCCTGGTTCATTCTGCATTCTTTCCCTGTGCCGTCAGTGCGGTCAAGCGCCGGAAGGTCCAGGTGAAAATAAAATCTGGTGCCCCTGTTT
>JBJKSS010000485.1:0-3598 GCA_046703745.1 Spirochaetota bacterium | reverse complement strand
AATGCCAACCTTGCGCATTGTTTTATACAGATCCTGTCTGCATAATCCTATTAGTTCGGCGGTTTCCTTTACATCCCAGTTGTTTTTATCGAGGTAGTGAAGTATGAATTTTTTTTCAAACTGCTCGCTGATTTCCCTTTTTGCCTCAACGAGGTTTTTCGAAAGACAGTCAAAATCAATCAGTATGCATTCGGACGCATTGCTTTCTTTTTCAATCGGGCCGTCGGGTTTTCCAGTATCAGCGGGGTGCGGGTTTTCGTTTTCGGCATTTTCGATTGACGGTTCGGCTTGAGGGAGTTCTGTCTTTTCCTGTTTTATGTCCAGATCATCGATCCAGTCATCGGTACATAAAATTACCGCCTTTTCGATTTTATTCTTGAGCTCCCTGATGTTGCCGTTCCACGGGCATTCAATCATTTTTTTGAGAATTTCTTCCTTGAATCCCAGGGCATTTTTGCCGTATTTCGCGTTGAATTCTTTAAGGAACATCGATGCAAGCGGCTTGATTTCCTCTTTCCTGAACCTCAGCGGCGGGATTTTAAGTTGTACGACATTGAGCCTGTAGTACAGGTCCTCCCTGAATTTGTTGTTCCTGATCCCGTCTTCCAGGTTCTTGTTGGTTGCGGCAACGACCCTTGAATTTATTTTTATCGGCAGACCGCCGCCTATTCGTGTTATCTCGCCTTCCTGGATTACACGAAGGAGCTTTGCCTGGAGCTCATACGGCATTTCGCCTATTTCATCAAGGAAGATTGTGCCGTTGTCCGCTAGCTCAAACAGCCCGATCTTGAGCCTGTTCGAGCCTGTATAAGAGCCCTTCTCGGCGCCGAACAATTCGCTTTCTATAAGTGTTTCCGGGATAGCCGAGCAGTTTACAGTAATGAATTTTCCTTCCCTTTTTGAATGATGATGGCAGAGTTTTGCGATCAGCTCCTTGCCGGTGCCGGATTCTCCGGTTATCAAAACAGGGATGTCGGTTGATGCTATGGTCCTTATTTTTTCAACCACCTGTTTCATGGCCGACGAAAAATAATAACCGTGCTGTGAATCCTCATCGAGAAGGTTTTTGTTGATGCTTTCCTTTATGTGATTGACCCTGTTTAGCAGTTCGAAATTGTTGAACGGCTTGGTCACATAGTCATAGGCGCCGTTTTTTATCGCATTTATTGCAACGGATTCCGAGCCGTAAGCCGTTATGAAAATAACCTGTATCCATTTGAAATTTTCCTTTATTATTTTAAGCAGGTCGATCCCGTTGATTCCGGGAAGATGGTAATCGAGAATAGCCAGATCAACGGATTCATTCTCAAGTTTGGACAGCGCCTCTTCGCCGCTTGAAGCCTGAAGAATGTCAAAACCTTCGATATTCAACAATTCCGACAATGCGAATCTTACGGAATCATCATCGTCGATTATCAATATTTTCATTTGTCCTCTCCGTTTTTCTGTTTAATAAAATTCAATTTGAAAATAGTCAAGCCTTTTTTCGAGGAAACAAGTTTTATTTCTCCCTGGCTTTCTTCCATTATATTTTTGCAGATTGCCAGCCCGATACCTGTACCGTCCTGCTTTGACGAGAAAAACGGCTCAAAGATTTTTCCTGCATCAACGGGACTTATTCCGCCGCCGTCATCAGAAAAGATTAGTTCGAGGGAATTCTTCCTGCTCACGGAATAAATTTTTATGTTCTTTGCATTCGCCTCGATCGAGTTGTAGAAAAGATTGAGGAATACCTGCTTGAATTTGTTGGGATTGAAGCTTATTTTCTTGTTGATGACCGATTTGTCAAGGTCGAGGTTGATTTCTTTTTTGCGCAGGTCGAATTTCAACAGATCGCTGATAGACTGGATACTGATGTAAAGATCCATATCTTTGATATTGTCGTCCTGCGAATCATTTTTATAGGCGGCCAGGTATGATTCGCAAAGATCCTTGACCCTGTCGAGATCATCGGCAATTATCTTCAGATAATTCTTTACGGATTCTCCGGGCAATTCATTGAATTTCATCTGCAAAAGCTGGTTCAATGACTGGATGGCCGCAATCGGATTTTTTATCTCATGAATGAGACTTGCCGCGATTTTTTCCTTGACCGAATGTTTGGAAAGCATCCCGGTTTTTTCGGCCGATTCGTTAAGCTGGAAGATCATGATCCTGTAATAATATATGTATATAACCAGTGCGGATACGAGGATGAATGACGGCAGGGGAACCAGTATGATCACGGGGTATCCCATGCTTATGGAGATGATTATGTTTATGACGGCCGTTGGAATAAACCCCATGCTTGCCGTTATCGACCACAGCAGCGGGAATTTGAAGAGCCGGTTCATTGTTTTCTTTTTTTTATTAATGAAATAAACAACAGCGGCATATGCTATTACACAGAGCCAGGCAAATATCTGGTAATACAGGAGAAAAAGCGGGATTCTGTCCTTGAGCGCAAAAACGGCAAAGGGGAGCAGCAGGAACAAAAAGCTCGTAAATTTTATTCCTGTATGATTCAGGTTTATCACAAGGATCAGGCCGAAAATCGGGATAAAATACAGGATGTATTCCGAAACATTTATCTGGATATTCTTTATCCCGATAAACTCGATGTAATAAAATAACAAAAAGACAAAAATCGAGAGCCAGTAGCTGAAATGAATTGCCGGTTTAAGCTTTTTGGCTTTATTCAGGATTATGATAATTGTCAGAGTGAGGCTAAATCCTGCTATTATTCCGGTAAGGAACGCATTTATAAAAAATAGAATTCTGATGTGCATTTTTTCTGCCGTGATTTAAATTAAAGAGGGATCGTAAACAGCGACCCCTGCTTTGAGTTTTGATTATAATACAGCGGGGACTATATTACAAGTTTTTATGAAACCCTTAGATTGTTATAATTTTACTGCAGAGGCAAACAAGTGGCTGCAGCCCTTGTTTGCCAGAATTTTCAGACAACCCGTCTCCCTATGCTTAGCAATATATGTGCCAATCAAATTACTGTAAGTAAACGAATTTATTAAACAATTGGCTTTATTCGGGCAGGATAAAATTTAATTTTATCTTTAGTTGTAGGGGAAAAAACCTACAAATTAGGATTGAGGGAAAAAGAAAATACGGTTTTTTGATTATTTTTTAAAAAAAACTCTAATTCTTTCGATATACTAAATGGCATATATTATGCTTAATTACTTCATTTACCTGATTATTAAATTTACAAATGATAAAGAAACTTTTTTATATTTTTATTTTTTTAAATATCTTCTATTATATATATCCGGAAAAATATGAGAATTATGAATACCTGTTTTCCGTTGATAAAAACATAAATATTACCATATTCGACCACAACGGTTCGGTTGAGGTCAATACCTGGGATAAAGACAAAGTCGAAATTTATGCAAAAAAGGCTTCGTGGTCATGGGAAGGACGCTCCGAGCTGAAAAAAGCGGACTTGATCGTTAACAAGATTGATATGAATAATCTTGAGATCAGCACGAAATACGATAATATTGACGTTGACAAGATATCATTCTACTTTGAAATAAAAATTCCCAAAACGGCAAGGGTTAAAAGCATCCGGCTTGAAATGGGCAATATTTCAATAAGT
>JBJKSS010000484.1:0-8938 GCA_046703745.1 Spirochaetota bacterium | reverse complement strand
AAAATGTCGAGCCCGAAAAAGCTTATGTATTCAACAATCTGGGCGAAGTTTATTATTCAACAAAGGATTATAAAAAAGCAAAAAATTACTTCAGAAAAGCATTGAAAATCGAGGTGGCGTTAAAAAGTATCGAGGATCAGGGTATAATTATGCAAAACCTTGCCAAAATCGACAGGATCAAGGGAGAATACAAAAGTGCCCTTGACAAACTACTCATTGCAGCCAGGTTGTTTGAAATATTGTTCAGAAGGGACACCCTTGAAAATTATAAAAACCTTTCGTTAGCCTATTATTCCATCGGCTTGACCTACTCCAAACTGGAAAATTATCCCAAATCTTTTGAATACATAAAAAAAGCCCTCCAGGTCGATAAAAAAATCGAAAACCCGAGCGGCATAGCGGATGATTACTATGCTCTTGGACTTCTTGCTGAAAAAACAAAACTCGGCGAAGATGAAATTTTAATGTATTTTACGCGGTCAAGGGAAATATTCAAGGTTCTGGATAATGTCAATCAGTTTATTGAATTATCAAATATAATTTCCGGCATCTGTCAAAAAAAGAACGATCTGAAGGGATATTTTGATAATAAATACCTGGTATTTTTATTGACCAAAGGCAATGATAAAAAAAATATCGGCAGCGAATTACTGGTATTATTGAGCAAGCCCAAAATGTCAAAAATATATACAGAAGAGGAAATAGTCAAATATAAAAACAGAATTTTAAAAGAGCTGAATGCAAAAACGGAAATCAATAAAAAAAATTAATTATAGCTTAATATCAAAAAATATGCTATTTTATTACAAATTTTAAATTGAGGTAAAAAAATGGCTGATACAAAACAAAATGAACAATCAACCGAAGAGAAAAAAAACAAGAAAATCGGTAAAATGACTCTCAAAGAAATCGAGTCCGTTCTTGATTTAACTCTTAAAAATCAGGGAAGCCTGAAATCAAAATATGCACTGGAATTGTTAAAGCAGAAAGCCGTGTTGTCAAAAAAACAATAAACCTGATTAGACAAGGATCATTAAAATGAATGTTTTATTGCTGGGTTCAGGCGGAAGAGAACATGCCATTGCTTTAAAGGTAAAAGAATCAAAAAAGCTTAAAAAATTTTTTTGCATTCCGGGTAATCCGGGAATAAAAGAATTGGCTGAAATTGCAGATATCGACCTGGACGATATTCAATCGGTGGTAGATTTTGCAAAAAAAAATGAAATTGACATGATTATCTGCGGCCCCGAAAAGCCGCTGGTAGACGGCATTGCCGATGCCGCCAGGAAGGAAAATATCCTTGTTTTCGGTCCGGACAAGCATGCCGCCCAGTTGGAGGGCAGTAAGATTTTTTCAAAAAAATTCATGCTTAAACATGATATTCCGACCGCCGATTTTAAGGAGTTTCATGATCCTGATGATGCTCTTAAATATATTGAAAAAAGGGCGATTTACCCGGCAGTCATAAAAGCCGATGGATTGGCGGCAGGTAAAGGCGTGAAGCTCGCCGAAAATAAAAAAGAAGCAAAAAGCACGATAAAAAAATTCATGGTTGATAAGATTTTCGGTAAATCCGGTGAATCGATTATCATTGAGGATTTTTTAACAGGTGAAGAAATGAGTTTCTTTTATATAACCGACAGTAAAACATTCATTCCTTTGCTGCCTGCAAAAGATTACAAAAAGGCCCATGATAATGATGAGGGCGACAATACGGGCGGCATGGGAAGTTATGCACCCCATACCTCGATATCCGATGATCTTAAACGACAAATTGAAACTGAAATTGTCGAAAAGATAAAATCGGGGTTCAAAAAGGATGAAATCAATTACCGGGGTGTTTTATTCATAGGATTAATGCTTACTTCCGAGGGTCCCAGGGTACTTGAATTCAATTGCAGATTCGGCGACCCCGAAACCCAGGTAATCATGCCATTGATCGAAAGCGATTTTCTTGAATTAATGCATGCTGCTGCCAGCGGCAACCTTAATTCTCACTCTATAAAATGGAAAAATGATTATGCTGCCTGTGTTGTAATTGCATCCGGCGGTTATCCCGGAAATTATAAAAAAAACATAAAAATAAATTTTGAAACCAGTCCCTTTAGCTTCATTCATGCCGGCACCAAATATCACGGGAAGGATATTGTAACGAGCGGAGGAAGGGTTTTAAATGCCGTGCATACGGGATATTCAACGTCAAATGCCATTGAAGGCGCATATAAACTTGCTGAAAAAGTAAAATTTGACGGAGCTTTTTACAGGAAAGATATCGGTAAATAAAAAAATTGGCATATGAAATTATTTAAAATAAATGAAGCACCTCAATATGAAGAATTAATCAAGTTTTTTCTTAATAACGAAGAAATCCTCATTGAATTATATGAACTTACAAATGAAGACAAATCATACATATCCGATTTGCTGAAAACCATTCTTGAAGACATCGGTAAGGATGAAATTTATAATTACATGCAATATATTTTCATTGAACTTCTGGAGAATGCAAAAAAGGCCAATATAAAAAGGCTTTTTTTCAATGACAAGAATCTTAATATTTCTGATTCTTTCGATTATGCATTCGGCATGAAAAAATTCAAGGATGAATTAACCAGGGAAGAATATTATATAAACCTTTTAAAGAAAAACAATTTATATATCAGGGTAAGTATCAAAGTGGAGGATGAACTGCTGATAATCTCCGTAATTAATAATTCCCTGATATTGAACCAGGAACTGATTAATGCCAGGGAAAAAATAGAAAAAGCCAGACAGTTCAATAATATCGAAGAAGCTTATGCAACAGTTGACAGCAACACGGAGGGCGCCGGTCTGGGAATAATCATAACAATACTGATTTTAAAAAAACTCGGATTGACCCGAAAGGCCTTCAATATTTACAAGACCAGGGAAGAGACCATATCGAGCCTCATGCTGCCTTTATCAACAATTTCCGTTGAGAAAAATCAGATTATTAACGAGCTCATAGTCAAGGAGATCGAAAATATCCCGCAGTTTCCCAAGCATATCATAAAACTTCAGGAACTTCTCGATGATTATGAATCCAATATTAATGAAATAAAAAATTTGATCTCCAACGATCCTTCGCTTGTTGCAGAATTAATAAAGACGGCCAACTCGCCGATATTCATGCGGCAGGGCAAGGTCTCATCGATTTATGAAGCGATTAAAATAATCGGGTTCATTAAAATTAAAGATTTGTTGTATACCTACGGCATAAAAGAGTTGTTCAGTGAAATTTATGATCAGGGGAAAATGGAAAAAATCTGGACTCATTCATACAAGGTTGCCCTGTTTTCATACTATCTGGCCAAACTGCTGCCTGTGACGGAAGATCCTGATGAAATATATGTCAGCGCCATTCTGCATGACATCGGCAGGATTTTGCTGCTGGGAGTAAATCCTGAATTAATTAATAAACTAACCTATATCTGCCAGATGAAATCGATCCCCATCAGGATAATCGAGGAGATTACATCCGGCTATAATCATGCCATAATAGGCTCAATTATCGCAAAAAAATGGAATTTCCCCGAAAAATTTATTCATACAATAAAGTATCATAATAATCCTCTCAACTGTGAAGATAAATATAAAAACAGCATATATTGTGTTTATCTCGCCAATATGCTGGCTCATGACGAGGAGCCCTATGAAATTTACAAGCAGATAAACAAATCTATCCTGTATTTTTTCAATATTCATTCATTTATCGATTACAGTAAAATACTTGATAATCTGATAAAATTATACCGGGAAGGAAACAGTAAATAAAAAATAATGAATCGCTGCTCATTTTGTAATTCTGATCGATCGAACAAAAAAGCGATGAAAGTTCATTCCTCTATAATTAATAAAAAGGTAAATTATTACACTTGTGCAGAATGCGGCTCGATTCATCAATATCCACTGCCGGAGCAAAAGGCTCTCAATGAATATTATGAAAATTATACGAAAATCAAGAAAAAAATGAACCCTGGCTATCTTGAAGGAAACGGTATTGAAACATTGTTCAGGGAAAGGGATAAAACGTTCAGGGAGATAGGCTTTGATATTAATCAAATCAGGGACAAAATGAATGTTGAACTCGGCTGTGCAAACGGAATGTTCCTCAAATATCTTGAACGACACGACGCCAAGAAAATAATCGGAATCGATATTTCAAAGTCTCTGCTTGGATCGATAGAAATCAAGAATGCCCGTCTTTATGCAGGCGACCTGTCGAAAATAGAAGAAAATTCAATCGATATTTTATATCTCTTCAACATACTTGAACATATCCCCGATCAAAAAAAACTCCTGGAATTAATTTTAACAAGGCTCAAGGTCAAATCGTATCTTATCGTCGAAGTGCCACTCTCGGGTTTCGTAAGCTGTTTGTTTAATGATAAATGGAGGTTTTTGATGCCTGACGAGCATCTCCATATTCCTTCGAAAAAGGCCCTGGTTTCCTATTTTTGTCAACATGGTTTTAGTCTGCATGGGTTTACAAGATTCGGCAGTGGTTTTACATCTGGGAAAATAAACAAATTTTTAAAAACCATGCTGGATTTCAGTGCAAAATTTTTTAGGGTCGGCGACAGGGGGGTTTTTTTATTTTTTCTTGAAAAAAAAACAATTTAATGCTATAAAGAATTTCAAACAATTTATATTAATTTTAGGATACTTTTATGTCAAGAAACATGATCCATCAATATGTTAAAGATTTAACCGGCGACAGACTTGTCAGCGGGTATGGACATTGCTACAGGGTTTATCACATGGCAAGGGAACTCGATGCGAATGATTATGATGATGATATTCTTTTCGCTTCATGCTTTCTTCATGATCTTGTTGCTAACGGCTCTGACGATAATCTGATCTATGAACAATCCGCTGTAAAAGCCGAACAGCTTCTTCATGAAGTCGGATTCCCTCCGGATAAAATAGAAAAAGTTGTGGAATGCATAAGGACCCATATTCCTGGAAACAAGCCGGCTTTAAAGGAAGCACAAATGCTGCATGATGCCAATTTGCTCGACAGTCTTGGTGCTATCGGCATAATAAGGCTCTCAATCGGTGCTTTTTTCTGGTATCATCTTAAAAATCTGAAAGAAGTCCTCGAATTAATCAAGACTTTCAGAAAAAAATCCGAATTCCTGATTTTTCCCAAATCAATTGAAATGGCCAAAATCAAGGTTGATTTCATGGATCAGTTAATCAAGGAAATGGATAAAGAGCACAATTTATGATTTCTTCTGAAGAAAAGCAGTTATTCTCTATTAAATTAAAAAATACCGCTTTATCACTGGAAAAAAATTGCTTTGAAGCTGTTATACTGGAGTCAGGTGGAGATGCCATACAGTATCTAAAAAAAATTATTCATAAGGATTCTTCGATAGGTTTCGGCGGTTCTATGACCTTGAAAGAAATAGGTTTTTTTGAAGAATTCAATAAAGGTTCTTATCCTAATCTGCTCGACAGAAACGATCCCTCTCTGAGTCAGGCCGAAAAAACGGATATATTAAAAAAATCGCTGACAGCTGATTTTTTTATTTCATCTGCCAATGCTGTGAGCCAGACAGGTGAATTCGTTTTAATTGATAAATACGGTAATCGAAATGCAGGCATTACTTTCGGCCCTTCAAAAAGAATAATTATAGCAGGCAGGAACAAGATTGAACCGGATGTTAACTCTGCCCTATCAAGGGCCCAAAACAAGGCCGCTGTGTTGAATAACATAAGGTTTGATACAAAAAATCCATGCACCGAGTCCGGTGAATGCATGGATTGCAGCAGCAAGGACAGATTGTGCAATATTACAACAATAATCCACTATTGCCAGCCTGCAAAATCGACACTCGTCATGTTAATAAATGAAGACCTCGGTTTTTAATATAAGTCGGATCATCGGTTAAGAAAAAAGTTGTTTTCTTTTTCATAAGATACAGTGGTTTCATCTCCATGCCCGGGCAGCAATATGTAATCATCATCAATACAATCAAACAATCTTTTGACTGATTTTTTCAGATCATTGAAACTGCCCCCGGGAAGGTCGGTACGCCCAACACTGTTTAAAAAAATCGTGTCCCCCGTGAAAACGGTTTTTTGCTCCCTTAATATATACATCAGGCAATCCGGAGAATGCCCGGGGCTTTCAAATACTTCCAGATTATGCCCGTTCCATTCAATAATATTGCCGTCTGCGTAAACCTTACAATTTTCAAGGTTTAGGTTTTTATAATTTTCAAGTATATAAGGCGGGAACATGGATAATATCGACATATCGGGATTTTTCAGGAATTCGTATCCGGTTTTCGATAACCCGAGTTCAAATGAAAATTTTTTCTGGAATAATGATAAATTTTCAAAATGGTCAAAGTGTATATGGGTTAGAAATATTTTATCAACAGAAAAGTTGTTTTTTACGATTATTTTTTCCGCTTCCGGGACATAATCGATTAAAAGAACATTATTGTTATCATTCAACAGATAGCAGTTGGTCTGTATGCTTCCGCCGGTAATACAAGAAATTTCAAGCATTAAAACAACCTCTCAGAATCAAGCAAAATGGTCACAGGCCCGTCATTGAGTATCCTGATATCCATCATTTCACCAAATATGCCGGTTTTAATCCTGTCAGGATCATATACCATTTTTATTTCTTCAATAAATTTTTCATATATTAATTCTGCCTGATTGCCGTTGGCAGCCTTTGAATACGACGGTCTTCTTCCTTTTCTTGCATCACCATAAAGTGTAAACTGGGAAACTACAAGCAGTTCACCGCTGATTGAAAAAATATTTTCATTCATTTTGCCATTTTCATCATTAAAAATCCGAAGATTGATGATTTTATCAATGATATAATCCATATCTTTTTTATTGTCATTCCCGGATATTCCAAGTAAGATCAAATATCCTTTTTTGATTGAAGAATACAGCTTGTTGTTTACGGATACGGATGATTCCTTTACTCTCTGGATTACAGCACGCATTTATTTTTTGCCCGCTAACCTAATTGTTTTCTATTAAATAACGGCCCTCTATGGATAATTCATTTTTATCCAAATTTACTTTGCCGAAAACTTTTACCATATCATTATTATTTACAATTACAGCCTTTTTAAAAATTACCGGGATTATTCCTCTGACTATACCTTTTTTTTCATCACCTAAAACAAGGTTGAATACGATCTTATCATTCTGGATTCGAACATTTACGACTCTTCCATCCCAGATTATATAAATATTGTTGTATAATTCCCTGTCTTTCAGAAAATCATCAAAAGATATGATGTTTTTGAAATTGGCATAATCCGGTTCATCAATGAATTTTTCAAGCATCTCAGTTTTAATTTTTACTTTCTGGCTCGCATTCGACAATTTTATCTGGTTGATCCCTATCTGGGCCTCAACAACCCTCTTATTTATTATATCAGTTTTTATTTTTTCAAATTTTTGTTTTATTTCATTTTCATTGAATGAGTATTTGTCATTTTTTTCCTTGGGTTTCTCAAGCAGATTGGTATTAAAATAAGGCAAAAAAATATTGTTCAAAGTCGGATCATTCTTGTATTTTTGATATTTTAAATAATCGGAAATTTTAAAATAGCCGAAATAGCCGGCCAAAAACAGCGCTCCTGCCAGTAATAATATCAAAAATGTTAATGCCATTTTTTTTAGTGGAATTATAAACGGTTCGGCAGGGATAAGCGTATCAAAGTATTCATCATCTATTAAATTTATATCCCTACCTTTATTTCTTATATAGTCGAGGGCCTTTTTTGAAATACTGCTGAATTTATTCTTCTCAAGCGCAAGGCACCATGTTTGAATCGCCTTGTCTTTCTCATTGTGTCGTGCATAAATATAAGCTAGAAAATTAAAATCTTTCGAAGAACATTTACTTTTATCTTTAAGAATTTCAAAACACATTTGAGCGTGCCTGAAATTTTTCGTAAAAAAAGCAGAATATCCCTGATATTTTAAATCCGATGCATGTGATTCATTTACCCGCGAATATTTATCAAGTGAAGTCAATGATAGTAACTTTTTATAATCTCCAGAATGAAATACAAAAAACAGTCTTAATCTTTTAAAGATATTCAACCTTTTATCCGTTCCAGATACTCACTTGTTCGTGTGTCAATTTTTAACAAATCGCCATCGTTAATAAATAATGGAACCTGCAATTTATAACCGGTTTCTACTTCGACAAATTTGGTAGCCTTTGTTGCTGTATCACCCTTTACACCGGCTTCGGCATGAGTAACTCTTAAAACAACAAAATTCGGTATATTGACAGAAATAACCTTGTTATCAAGTATATTTACGGTTAATTCCCCATTAGGTACTACAAAATTATCAACATCTTCACATAATTCATTCTCGACATTATACTGCTCGTATGTTTCATTATCCATGAAAACGTAATGATTTTGTTCCTTATATGAAAAGGTTACATTTTTTTCAAATACTTCTGCATTATCAATTTTTTCACCGGATCTGAAGTTATAATCCTTTGCGTTTCCGGTTTTTTGACTTCTGGCCCTGATTTTAACAAAGGCACTTCCCTTTCCTGGAGTAACATGCTGCATTGATAAAACAGTCCATAAATCTCCTTCAAATCTGAATGCCATGCCTTTTCTTATGTCTTGTACGTTAATCATAACTAAATCCATCCCAAATTACAAACTTGAAAAGCAGAATTCAATCTGCTTTTCATAATTAATTATATATTTAATCATTGAAATTATAAAAATTATATAGAAAATAATTTAAGATAATATTTGTCTTTTTTGTCTATGTTTTTTTTCGGATAAAATATAATAAAATAGTCAGGCCTCACGAATTATTAGTACTGGTAGGCTACAAAGCTTACACTTTTTAGACCATCAGCCTATCAACGTCCTCATCTGGAACGATTCTTTAGTCC
>JBJKSS010000483.1:0-3316 GCA_046703745.1 Spirochaetota bacterium | reverse complement strand
ATTGAAACCATGAAAATTTTCGAAGGATCAATACCCATTTTATTCGCATAGTAGGTTTTTGACAATACCCCCATCATTTCATGAGGTGATTTTGCCGTCGAAAAGTGATCTATCATGTCCGGAAAATATTTCTCAAGATAGCATACCCACGCCGGACAGCATGAGGTTATGAGGGGCAGGGTGTCAGGTTTTTTCGTTAGCCTTTCGATGAGCTCTGTAGCTTCTTCCATTATTGTAAGATCGGCTGCGAAATTCGTATCGAATACGGCCTTGAATCCCAGCCTTTTTAACAATGAATATATTTTTTTCGTGGTAATGTATCCCGAATCATAGTTGAAGCCTTCTGCGAATGAAACACGAACTGCCGGCGCCATCTGTACAACCGGATAAATATCGTTGTCGAGAAGAGCTCCGTGGACTTTTTCGACCTCGTCACGTTCCACTATTGCGCCTACGGGGCAGTGTGCACTGCACTGGCCGCATGAAACACAGGGACTGTGATCGAGTTTCAGGTTACCCGCCGGGGCTATGTTCATGTTGAAGCCCCTTCCGATGAACTCTATCGCCCATACGTTCTGCACCTTCTGGCAGACTTCGACACACCTTCCGCACTTGATGCACTTCTGCGGGTCGATAATAAGCGATGCGGTTGATTCATCATTCTGCACCTTGTTGAAAATTTTGTTAAAGCTCGCCTCCCTGACGCCAAACTCGGCGGCCAGTCGCTGTAGCTCACAATTGTTGTTTCTCTGGCACTGGAGACAGTCATCCGGGTGGTTGGAAAGAATCAACTCGATGACGGTTTTCCTCGTCTCATAAAGCTCCTTGTCATGGGTTATGATGTCCATGCCTTCGGTTACTTCAGTTGAACATGCGCGGACGAATTTGTTCATGCCCTTTATCTTTACTATACAGAGCCCGCAGCTTGCGGTTGCCTTAAGATCGGGATGGTAACACAGTGACGGTATTTTAACCTGGCATTTTTTTGCAGCATTTATTATGCTCGTGCCTTCCGGAACAGTCATCAGGATGCCGTTGATCTTTATGTTTATATTTTTTATTTCTTCCATAATTTATTATTCTCCTCCAGTGTTTAAGAAATCTTCACAGCGTTGAATTTGCATGAGTCGATGCACATGCCGCACTTTATGCACTTCGAAGCATCAATTGTGTGAGGCTCCTTTTTGTTGCCGGAAATGCAGTTTACCGGGCACCTTATGGCGCAGAGGTGGCAGCCTATGCATTCATTCTGGTCGATAGAGTACACGATCAGGGATTTGCAGACCCCGGATCTGCATTTTCTATCCTCGATGTGTTCCCTGTATTCTTCACTGAAATATTTCAATGTAGACACTATCGGGTTGGGAGCCGATTGGCCAAGTCCGCACAATGAAGCCTTCTGCATGGCGGAGCTTATCCTTCCCAGATTTTCAATCGTCGTGCCGTCACCCTTGCCTTCGGAAATATTCGTCAAAAGGTCGAGCATCTGTTTGCCGCCTATCCTGCACGGTGAACATTTGCCGCACGATTCATCAACCGAGAATTGCAAATAGAATTTTGAAACGTCTATCATGCAGTCGGTTTCATCCATGACGATCATTCCGCCGGAGCCCATTATTGAGCCGAGCTTGCCGAGGCTTTCATAGCTTATCGGAGTGTCGAGGTATTCCACCGGGATGACGCCGCCTGACGGGCCCCCTGTCTGGACAGCCTTGATTTTTTTGTCATCTATTATCCCGCCGCCTGCATCGAAGATTATTTCCTTAAGGGTAACGCCCATCGGCACTTCCACCAGGCCTGATTTCTTGATCTTGCCGGTCAATGCGAAAACCTTGGTTCCCGTAGATTTTTCAATGCCGATCTTGTTGTACCAGTCACCGCCTTTGAGAATGATAAGCGGCACATTTGCGTAAGTCTCGACATTGTTAATAACCGTCGGCTCCTTCCACAGGCCCCTTGTTGCAGGGAACGGAGGTCTGGGTCTCGGCATGCCGCGTTTGCCTTCTGCAGAGGCTATCAATGCAGTCTCCTCACCGCAGACGAATGCACCTGCACCGTACCTCAACTCGAGATTGAAAGAAAAATCGGTGCCGAGAATATTGTCGCCCAGCAGGCCGTATTCTTTTGCATCCTTTATCGCTTCCTCGAGCCTCTTTATTGCAAGCGGATATTCGGCACGGATGTATATATAACCCTGGTTGCAGCCGGCAGTGTATGCAGCGAGGAGCATTCCTTCGACAACAGAATGCGGATCGCTTTCAAGCACGCTCCTGTCCATGTATGCGCCGGGGTCACCCTCATCGGCGTTGCATATTACGTATTTTACCTCGCTTTCAACCTGTTTTGTGAAATTCCATTTCATCCATGTGGGGAATCCCGCGCCGCCTCTTCCCCTTAAACCCGATTTTTTTACTTCATTCAAAACGTCGTCCGGCTTCATTGTTTCGAGGGCCTTTGCAAGCGCCCTGTAGCCGTTTCTCTCAAAATAGCTTTCTATGCTTTCCGGGTCGACTATGCCGCTGTTTCGTAAAACGAGGCGCAGCTGCTTGTGGTAGAATGTCAGGTCGCCGATTTTGAGATACGGCTTTGATTCCTTTTTATAGAGGAATTTTTCCGCGATTTTGCCGTTTACAAAATGTGTGTCGATCAGTTCCTGTATGTCTTCCTTTTTGAAATTAACATACCTGATATTTTCCGGATAAATGTACATTATCGATGAATAGGTATTCAAACCGAAGGTACTCATCAATCTGATGTTGTAATTTTCCTTTATATTCTTGTTTCTCAATTCATTGACGAACAGATTGTAAAGCTCCTCGTCATTGTTGCTGATAAATATATAATTGTTGTTCACCTCAATGCTCCTTATTTAAGTTCGAATACGTCGATGTACGGTTTATCGATAATGTTGTGATTGATTATTTTCTTGTCGCCTATATGCTCAAGGAGTATTCTCAGGGCAAATTTTTCATCTACCTTGCCGTAAAGTATGTCGGGAAGCCCTTCCATTTTGATTTCAACATTCGGCTCTGAAAAGCACAGACCCAGACATCCGACTTTTTGCAGCTTGATGTTGGCAAGTCCCATATCGCTGATTTCTTTTTCAAACAGTGAATAAACCTTGTCTGCACCGGCCGCTATGCCGCATGAGCCCATGCCTACGAGTATTTTTACATTAGCATCGGATGCTTCGCCTTTATAGTTGTAAAAATCCTTTATGGATTTGAATCTTTTACTCATTTGCAGCTCCTGTCTGTTTCTTGATATATTTGCCCAGAATGTCCGCAAGGTCGCCTTTTTTAAGGTTGCCGTAGAC
>JBJKSS010000482.1:0-3763 GCA_046703745.1 Spirochaetota bacterium | reverse complement strand
CATAATGCCGATCAAAGATCCAAAGAGCCCTATCATTCCGGCTTCGGTCATAAAGAGCCGTATAATCTGTCCGTCATTCATCCCGAGTGCGCGAAGCATGCCGATTTCTTTGGTGCGTTCGAAAACTGCCATGAGCATCGTGTTGCTTATAAGGATGACGGTTATTATGAAAAGCAGTATTATTATGACGCTCGCACCGCCCCTTTTCGTCCTCGATATCGTGAGAAAATCAACCGCATCGTCCTGCCAGCCCACCACTGTAAGGCTTGCCGGGAGAATGCCGCCCAACGCATTAGTTATCCTTTCGGGGGACTCGAAATTTCCCGGCAGGCTCCCGGGACCCGCGTTTTTAGAGCGGATGCAAAGCTCCGTGATCCTGCCTTCAAGCATGAGCCCCATCCTGTCCTGGAGGATGTCGAGTGGCACGAATCCGGTTTTGCCGTTTACCTTCGGGTCAGGCGAGTCGATTATCCCGCATACCGTGAGATTTATGAGCTGGTTGACATGATGGATGATCCCTTTTTCATCCTTGATATCGATGACCGTTGTCAATTGCAGTATATCGCCGGTATTTGCCTTCAAGTCGTGCGCTCCCTGTACGCCGAGAAGCACCTCGAATTTTCCGTTTTCTGGGAACCTGCCTGACTCGACAAACTTATGCAGGAGAAAAACCTTTTTCTCTGCGGCAGGATCGATGCCGATCAGGAGGAACGGAAGCTCATTCTCATTGCTGAGCAGCGATCCTGCGAATACAGCGTGCGGGCATGAATTATATCCCGCTTCATCGAGCTTTTTCATAAGCGGCAGGTAATTGCCGAATGCATCGTAGAGCGGCAGCTCATCCCTGTCGTCAAAATAGGCCCTCGAGTATATTTTTGCCGCACCGGTTTCGAAGTTGACTATGTTGCGCTTCGAATCTATGTCCGCACCGAGAAGCATCGCATCTATGCCGATATAAAGCGAAACGCCTATAACGATTGCAATGCCTGTCAGTATGGTTTTCACCTTGTGGCGCAGGAGGTTCCTGAATGCAATGGTAATAAAATTTAATTTTACACCGGCCATTATTGTCTCCGTCTGTTTTTCTTTATTCTACGATGATGTTGAATGATTGGTCAGCCACAGGTTTGATGGCATCCGATTTATAAACCTCTTTGTTTTTTTTATCGAAGACCTTTATGATTAACGGATTTTTACCGGTGCTTTTGTAGATTATCTGATAATATCCGTTTTCATCCGTTTTGGTGTTTCCGAGGAGTATATTTTCCGCCGGAGTTTTTTCATAAACCGCAACATAATAGCCGGAAAGGTTAATGCCCATTTCGTCTTCGACAAAACCGCTCAGGTTAAATTCGATTGACCTGTAATTCGATCCGGATAAACCTGTAATCGATGCAGCTGATAAAAATATAAATAAAATGATGATCTTTTTCATCATGGCGGTTTCCTTAACGGATCTTATTGCAGGAATTCATTCATCAGGCTGTCTATGTCTTCCTGTACAATGGCTGCCTTGCGCTCGAATGCCAGCTCATGGTTGACTTCCTTCAGTTTGTTGAGCAGGCTGAATATGATCAGCATCAGTATTTTTATCCCTGCTGACGGATGGTTGTTGATGAATTCTATAAACTGCTTTCTCTCGATCTTTAGTGCCGTAAGGTTCATCTGGGCAACCGCGTGGGCGGTTCGTTTTACATTTGAGAATATCGCCGCCTCGCCGATAATATCCCCTTCGCCTATTGTGCAGATGTAAACATCCTTCACCGTGTTTTCATCGCAGGGCTGTTTTATTATTATCGAAACCGCTCCCTTTAAAATTATGTACATTTCCGGATTTATCTCGCCTTCCTTGATCAGCACCTCACCCTCGTCGTATTCCGCTATCTCGCCGGCGGAGAGTATGTCGTTAAGCTCGTCATCTTTGAGCATGTTGAATATTTTCGTGCTTCTGAGTTTTTGGAGGAATGAATCCCTGTCCGCCTCGATTATCTTCATGATCTGTTCCTTACTCCCAGATTATAAATTAATTTTATTCCATTATTCTGCCAATGTCCATAATTTTAGGGAATTAAAAAAAATTATAAAATTAATTTTACTGTTTCATTGCAGTTGACAAATGAAGGCGGTTTTAATTATAATCTTACCATGGCAAAAAAAACTATACGGCAATTGAATGTGAAAGGTAAAAAGAATGCCGGCTCCGGTGACAAAAACAGGGTTTATGATGTGATCATTATCGGCGGCGGGCCCATCGGGCTCATGCTTGGCAACCTTCTGGGCGAAAAGAAGTTCGATGTGCTGATCCTGGAAAAAGAAACAAGACTCAGAACCTCAACAAGGGCAATAGGCATAACCCCGCCTTCATTGAATCTTTTGAAAAGGCTCGGTCTCTCCGGGGAATTCATCAAAAAAGGCGGAAAGGGTGACAGCGTCGTTGTGCACGGCACAAACTCGGTTCTCGGCGAGGTAAATTTCGATTCCCTGGAAAATGATTTCAGGTTCATCCTCTCTATACCGCAAAATTATTCCGAGTCGATACTTGAATCAAACCTGAAGAAATACAAAACAGTAAGACTTGTGAAGGGCATGGAGGCAGTCGCCGTAAACAAAAAAGGCGATTTTAATGAAGTAAGGGCCCTGGATAAAAAAGGCAATGCCTCGGTTTTCAATGCAAGATTTATAGGCGGGTGTGACGGCAATAAAAGCGTTATCCGCAGTGCAATGAATATAAAGTTCCGCGGCGGCAGGTACAGGGACACGTTCCTCATGGCTGATTACAGGGACAGGTCCGGCCTCGGCAGGGAGGCGCATCTTTTTTTCACAAGCAAGGGGCCGGTCGAGTCGTTCCCGCTCCCGGACGGCAGAAGGCGATGGATAGTCGCCACGGACGGTTTCATGGAAGATCCGCCGCCCGGTTTTCTGGAGAATGAGGTTTTGAGGCGCGCCGGCATAAATATCAAGGGCCATCCCAGGATAGACGAGAGCCCGTTCGGGGTGCAGCATTATATCTCCGACAGGTATTACTGCGGCGGCGCGGTTTTCTGCGGGGACTCGTGCCATGTAATGTCGCCAATCGGGGGCCAGGGAATGAACACGGGGTTTGCCGATGCCGATCTTTGCGCCCTGGTTCTGGAAAACCTCATAAATAATGCCGGTGATCAGCGGATGATTCTCAGGAAATACGAGGCATACAGGAAAAAGGCGGCGGTTACGGCCATGAGGAGGGCGTGGATGTCTATGCGCGTGGGCACGGTGAAGGGAAGGCCCGCTTCGTTTGTCCGCAATGCGCTTGTCGTCATACTCGTAAAAATTTTGAAAAACAGGATACCTCCCTATTTTTCAATGCTCACCATACCGTATTCGACACTTGAAAAAGTCATGTCAAGGGATAAATCATTTTTCAAAAATAACAAGTTCGAGAAATCCGAAGAATAAGAGTTTCGTCCTGATGTTTTTGAACTTCGCCTCTTCCAGGAGCTTTTTGAAACTCTGCCTGTCGGGATAGGCAGCGAGGCTGTCCGCTATGTACCCGTAAACCTCGGGATTGCCGTGAAGTATCAAACCCCAGATGTTCCCCCAGAATTTAAGGAAAAATATCTGTAAGCCTTGAAGCATTTTGTTTCCCGTTTTTGAGAAATCGAGGAATGCAGCAGTCGCTCCCTTTTTCATTATGCGCCTGAATTCCTTCAGCGCCGTTTTGAGATCCGGCGCGTTACGCAGTGCGTATCCTCCGGTTATTATGTCGAATGTGTCCGGCTTGAAC
>JBJKSS010000481.1:0-7022 GCA_046703745.1 Spirochaetota bacterium | reverse complement strand
TCGAGTTGTACAGGATATTTAATGAATAATAAAAAAATCAAAGTTTTTTTTAATTTTTAAAATATTTATACTGTAAAACTTGAAATGTGTTAAAATTATCATTAAAGCCTGAATTGGAAATTTGGTCATTCATATATTTTCCGGGTTAAAAAAGTTTAAATCATGAATAATTTATGATTTCTTATAAATAAAATGCTAAATATCTGATTTCAGGATAAACTATAATTAATGGCTTGAATATAATGGAAAATGCGGTAATTTCGGTAAAATCATTTGACTCTATGAATAAAATCAACAGGGAGGAATGGGATTCCATAGTAAGTGAAAATCATATTATTAATTCATACGAATATCAAAGGGCCATAGAGCATTCAAAAATCAATGATTTGACTTACAGATATTACATGTTTTACAGGGATGGCAAAATTGCCGCGCATGTATCATTGTGCATTTTCATATTCACTCTTGATTTGATGGCGGGTAAAACATTCAAAAAAATTTGCGATAATATCCGAAAAATATTTCCGTCATTTTTTGTTGTCAAATTCATTGAATGCGGTCATCCGTCATGCCTTGGAAATACATTTTGTACGGCAGACAAGGAAATACTGCCAGAAATCATCAAATTGATGGATGTGGAAATGGTGAAGCTGGCCAGGCAGGAAAAAACCACACTGATAGGCATCAGGGATTTTTTGATATCGGAATGCAATGATTTCAATTCGCTGCTGAGAATGAAATATAAGGTATTCTTTAATTTTGCCAACACTTTTTTAAAAATAGAAGAAAAAACCTTTGATGAATACCTCGATGACCTGGTTTCAAAAAGGCGCCATGAAATAATTCACAGGATTGAAACTTTCAAAAACACCGGTTGTACAATAGAAAAAATTCATGATTTTTCAGACATCTCGGATGATCTGTATAAATTGTGGAACAATACTTTTATGAATGCAAAAGAGTATCAGAGGGAAATTTTGAATCCGGATTATTTCAGGTTCCTGTCGGAATATCTTGGAGACAAGTCATTTATACTGTTGTGCAGGAAAGCCGGCAAGCCTATAGGATTTACAATGTTTTTGGACTCCGGCGATACTCTGGTTTCAACCTACTGCGGTCTTGATTATGAATACAACAAATCGACTTACGTATATTTCATACTTTTTTACAAATCAATCGAGGAAGCGATAAATGCGGGTAAGAAATGGCTCGAATTGGGTGTTACCAACTATAATCCCAAAATTGAACTCGGTGCTTTACCTGAGCCTTTATATCTATATATCAAATCAACCAGTAAAATATTAAACAGCATTGTTACACCGCTTTTAAAATTCATAAGTGTGTCGCCCAATTTCAATAAACGTAAAATTTTCAACAACAGGTATTTTGAGAGGCATAAAATTAATGAGCAGATTGATGTCAATATTGATAATAATATATTCAGATTGAACGATATCAGCACCGAAGGAATCTCTGTAGAAGGATCCGGTTCTTTAAAAATAGACGGCAAATACCTTCTCGAAATCAAAATTCCCGATGATTTTTCAATCTTGATTGAGGTCAGGGTTAAAAGCATGACAACTCTGCTTGATAATAAATACCGGTATGGTATGTATATAACTAAAATAAGCGATGAATATATTACACATTGGGAAAATTTTGTTCAAAAGGTTTCCCAATACAATCGGGAAGCGGATAAATGAAAAAAATAGGTTTGATATCTCCCAAGAGCAGCTTCTTTTTTAAAGATGATAACAAGAATAAGATATTAAAGGAACTTTCAGGTTATAAAATACAAACTGATTACTATTGGTGTGGTTTGGGATCGGCTCTTCCGATAATTGCTTCAATTACTGATGATCAGTATGAAATCGAAATCATTGATGAAAATAATGAAGAAATAAATTTTGACAAAAATTATGATCTGGTTGGCGTAACTGCCATGACACATCAGGCCATAAGGGCCTACCAGATTTGTGCAGAATTTCGAAAAAAAGGAATACATACTGTAATAGGTGGTATTCATCCCACAGTCATGTATGAAGAGGCAAAGAATTTTGCTGATACTGTTGTAATAGGAGAGGCGGAAAATATCTGGCCTGTTTTGTTAAAAGATTTTGAATTAAACAAGATAAGGCAAATTTACCATCATAAAGATTATGGAGAAGTTGATATTGCAAAAACTCCGATACCCAGATATGATTTACTGAAAAATAAAAATTACGTAATGTTGTGGATAAACAATCAAAGGGGATGCCCTTATGATTGTGAATTTTGTTCAATAACCAGCATTTTTGGTAAAAAAATCAGATAGAAAAATATTGATCAGGTTGTAGAAGAAATAAAATTTATAAAAAAAGAATTCGCCCATATCAATATAGGGTTCCGTGATGACAATATGTTTGTAAACAGGAAATTGACCAGAGAATTAATGCTTAGATTTGCCGAATTGAATTTCAGATGGGTGGTCCAATCCGATATTTCAATAGGCGATGATGATGAATTATTGACTTTGATTCAAAAAGCGGGATGTCTTGCTTTTTTTATAGGTCTTGAAAGTTTGAATCAGGACAATCTGAACCAGATTTACAGCTCGGGAAGAAAATTAAAAAGTGAATATTTTAACAAATATAAGGAGTTGATACTAAATATTCAGTCACATGGCATAGGTGTATTCGGGTCTTTCATTATAGGATTTGAAAATGACAATAAATCCACTTTTGATCAAATTGTTGATTTTGTATATGAAACCAATATGTTGACAGCAATGATCAATATTTTGACTCCATTGCCAGGTACAAGATTAAGGGAAAGATTGATGGCTGAGGGAAAAGTATTGCCTACATCATGGGATAATTATACATTCAGGGATGTTAATTTAATAACAAAAAATATCAATTTTATTGATCTGGAAAACGGACTTTTTGAAGCGAATAAAAAAATCTACTCAAATGAAAGGGTTAAACATACAACAAATTATTTCAAAGAGATATTCAAGAATTTAAGCTAGGATTTTGATATGTCAACAATTTTTAGTGAATATGAGGCGAAGAAACAGGAATTGGGATGCAATATAAATGTCATACCGATTATTAATTATTTTGAAAAACTGTTTGGATATCAAAAAACCTGCGAAATGATAGAGCCGCTTGGATTACCGGTGACTTATTTAAAAAATAAAAGAAATTGGGTATCTTATAAATACTATTGTGCCTTGCTGGATAAATTAGTTGAGGTTACTGATGATAAAAATTCTCCATTCAATGCTGTTTTCAGTGCAAAACCAGATTCTGTATTTCAAGAATTATTATATGCAACCTACAGTTCTTTGTTTTTTACTTCACCGGGAAATGCCTACAAGGTTGCATTAAGTAAAGATTTTTCCCAAAGATATACTAAAATAGGCTTTTTTGAATTTATAACTTCAACAAGAAATTCTATTACTGTTAAACTCAATCTGCTGGAAGGATATCAGCAGACAAAAAATAATTGTTTGGCCATTCAGGGATTTATGACTTCTGCTACTCTTCCATGGGGTGTGCCCCCGGCCAAAGTTGAACATTTGGAATGCGCAACAAAGGGTGCCAGCCACTGTATATATAAAATTAATTGGGAAACACGAATTAAAAACTGGAAAACTTATATTATACCTCTAATGTTGATTCCATTGTTATCTTTTGAGATATTGTTTTATAATAAATTTTTTGATTTTAAAGATATCTTGTTAACAGTTGGACTTGATATATTAATTTATTTTATTTTTAAAATATATCAATATAAAAATGAAATGCAAAGCGAAAAAATATTCAATTATGAAAAGAACAATACCGTTTTAAATGCAATGGAAAAAATAGAATCCGACTACAACGAAATTCTCGAAACCAAAATCAAGCTCGAGGAGCGCAATATATTTCTCACAATTATCAATGAAATCAACAAGGCCATCATCACTTCCTACGGTTTTGATCATCTGCTTCTCTATGCGGGCAAGGTGCTGTCGGAACAGCTCAAAATCGACAGGGCACTTTATTTCCAGTTTAACTTCAGGGAGAGGATTTTTTCATCGCTCTTTGAGGTCGATTATAATAAAAATGCGGTGAATGCACTGGAAATAAATTACACCAAACTTGATCTGCCTTACGACAATTACAGGGAAATCAAGAAACTGAAATATTCATTCAATGCCGATGATATCAACGGGAACAAGGGATTTTTTGCAGGGCAAATTTTAGACTGGCTCGATCCTAAAGAAGGCAAGGCATACCATATTCTCCCCGTTGAAATCCCGGATACCTTGTATCTCGGATTTTTCATTTTATTCGGCGATAAAAACACAAATATAACGTCTGATTTTTACAATACCCTTTTTGACGGCATAACCGATCTTTTAAAGATCGGTTATCAGAAAATATCTTCCAGGTATGTGATTGAAAGCATACTTTCGAGCATACCGTCGAGTGTTTTGATATTCGATATAAACAAGCTGGAGGTCAAGTATATCAATGCAATGTTTGCCAGGACATTCGGCGGTAGTTTGAATTTATCCGAGGATAAAATCGTTGGTATGGATATTTTCGATATCCTGCCGTTTGACAGTGAAAACAGGCAGAAACTGGTCGATTCACTGGAAAGCATAGTAAACGGGCACCAGGCAGAAAAGTACGAGATCAATATTTATTCCAATATTTATGAATACAGCCTTTTCAATATTTCGCAATTCGGCCATGAAGAAAGACTCGTGGGCATTGTTTTGAATGATGTCACCGAAGCGAAGTATTTCCAGCAGAAGCTTCTTATCAACGAAAAGCTCGTTGCCCTCGGCAAGGTTGCAAGCGGCATTGCGCATGAAATAAATAACCCCCTTTATGCGATACTGGCAAATGCCGAGGAAATAGCAGAGAATGAAAAATCCAGCACCGATACCAAACAGTATGCCGAGGAGATGATCGAGCATGTGATGAACGTGTCCAATATAATAAAGGATCTTTCAAGTTATTCCAAAACCCTGCGCAAGGAGATTTCGGACGATATCAATCTCAACGATATTATTGACGAATCGTTGAAGCTTGTAAGGTACAGCTCTAATTTTCTCGAGGTTGAAATAAGGAAAAATCTTGTCAAACTTCCCCTGATCAAGGCCACCAAGGGCGAGATGGAGCAGGTGTTCATAAACCTGTTCAACAATGCGATCCAGGCCATGAACGGTAAAGGCGTACTTACGATCAACTCTGCCTTTGAAAACAATGAAATTGTAATTTCAATTGCGGATAACGGCCCTGGAATAAAAAAGGAGATCATCCCGCATATTTTTGACCTGTATTTTACCACTAAGGTGCCGGGGGAAGGCACCGGGCAGGGCCTGCATATTGTCAGGAAGATATTGACCGGCCACCATGGCACCATAAATGTCGAATCCGAGGAAGGCAAGGGTACGGTTTTTTATATCAGGTTCAATCTTGATAAAATTGTCAAAGTCAAAGAGGTCTCTTGATCGATGAAGGAAATACTTGTAATAGATGATGATCTTATGATATTAAGCAGCATAGAACGGCAGCTTAAGAATGAAGAATACAGCCTTGATCTTGAAAGTAACCCGGTCACAGGGCTTGAAAAGCTGGAAAACAAAAAATACGACCTCGTGTTGTGCGATCTGAGGATGAAACCGATAAACGGTACTGAAGTCGTAAAAAAAATCAGGGAAAATGACCCGGAAATGCCGATAATAGTTTTAACCGGTTATGTTGATGATGCACTGTTTGATGAAGTAAAAACCATAGGGTGCAATGAGTTTTTGATCAAACCTGTCAGAAAGAGCCAGCTGATAGAAGTAATCGACAGGCAATTAAAAAAGTCCAGCTAAAAATAATTGACAAGTTAATCAATATGCTATAACCTTGCATCAAAATCAAATTTATTAATTTTTTATTAAGAGTGATTATAATATGCATATTAAAGACTTTTTTCAAATAAAAAACAACAGGAAAGATGCAATTATTCTTTTATTGACAGCGTTATCCGCCAGTGTTTAGATTTTTATTTCTTCGTTCATGAATATCGGGGATTCTAATTCTGCAAACATACGCAGAGGTGTTGACTTTAAATATCTCTATGAAAAATCCGGACTGATTACCGGTCATGATGCCGGTAAAATATATGATGTGAAGATATATAAAAACAATATAGACAGTAAAATATTCGAACCCAATTATTCTCCGGTGGTTTATTACCTTTTTTTGCCGTTGTCGCTCCTGCCATACAGTTTGGGAATTATTGCCGGATCCCTGATTTTTCTCTGCTTATACCTTGCATCAATTATCATGCTGGTTGCCATATTCAAGCGGCTTCATAAAATCAGGTTTATCATTGTACTTGTGGCCTGCTGGTTTTATCCGTTCATTGATGTTTATTTACATGGCTGTGCGGCTATACTCTGGCTGTTTATCCTGGCATTTTCTTTTTACACCGCCAAAAAGGACAGGGTTTATACTGCCGGCTTTATCCTTTCGTTTTTTATCATTAATCCCTGGTTTTATGCTATCCTCTTACTCGTATTGTTCTTCAGCATGATTTTGACACTTAGAATGAAACTGTTTGCCGGTTTTTTGACAGGGTCTATATTGCTCGTGGTTATTACTGGTTTTTTTGACAAATTTTCTTTGTGGAGCGGGTGGCTCGAAATCAACGGTTATTTGTTAAGTTCGTTATTCGATATAAACAGCCTCATGGGAATAAAGGCTGCGGGCAGAAGGACTTTTTTCTACCCGTTGAATCAGGGCAGTGCGGCAGTTAAAATAACGGATTACGTTTCGATGCTCTCCGGTATGCTTGCTGTTATCCCGCCGGTAATTTATTCATTCTTCAAAAAAAAGAATTTCAGCAGGAATTCATTCTGGGTGATAATCAGCATTTCGTTGGTGCTGGCCGATCCGTACCTTTATATTTTCGATCTTATCATCCTGCTTGTGCCCCTGATCATTGTCATCAATTTGATGCTGGCTGACAGGGTGCAGACGGGTTATGTT
>JBJKSS010000480.1:0-2763 GCA_046703745.1 Spirochaetota bacterium | reverse complement strand
GTCACGCAGGCTAAGCTTGAAATTTTTTGTCTCCAGGCATACATGATGCACGAAAAAATGCGTGATGCGAAATCAAAATTATAGATTCAAACTCCATTTTCAGACGTTGAGCGATTGCCAAAACAGCACCTCAACGTCCTGCTTTCCCTGTAGGACAATTCCTGCACAATTGTAGGAAGATTACTACAAAACCGCACCTTTTTTCATCAAAAAATCCGAAAATTCATCAAAATATAGTACTAAAGGGCTATATACAACGGCTGCAAAATTTTGATATTATGCCACTATCCCGTAATGTTTTTGTAAAATTGATTAATGACATCTGTTCCGGGCCGATGTCCGGGACATTATGCAATATTCAATTTAAAACGGAGGATGGAAACATGAAAAAAAAAGGCATAACAATCAGGATTTTGTGCTCATTCTTTTTTGTCACTTTTATAATTCTTTCGATAATAATCACGCTTGAATATCTCTTCCAGGTGCTTCTTTACCAGAAAGGTTCATTAATCGAGTATACCCGGTATTATTTGCTGTTCATGGCAACTATAACCTGGCCCTTCCTCCTGTTTTTTTGCATCGTGCTTTATTTTTACCTTAAGCCCCTGCAGCAGACTATAAATGAGCTTGAAGAGGGCGGGCACCCGGATGAAACAAAAGTCATTCTGACAAAAAAAATAATCATGCGGCTGCCCTTTTTCCTGACAATCATAAATATCACCGGATTCGGGTCAGGATTTTTCCTGTTTGCCCACCAGAACAATTATTTGTCGAGATTTTTCACTTTTGAAGTATTGTCATACTTCATTTTTGTCATTGCAGGTGCCTCGATTTATTCATTCCTCCAGACAACGATCAACAACCAGATACTTGCCGGCCCCAGGGAACTGTTAAACATCCATTATATCGATGAAAAGACAAATTTCAGGGAGCTGGGCCTCAGTAAAAAGGTGATACTCATGGTTTCGCTCATAATCATATACGGATCGAGTTTCATGCTCCACAAGAATGCAATTTACCTTAAAAATTCCATTTTGTACCAGAATCTCATGGAAAGTGTTGCAAAAAATGAAATGACGATCGATGCTGCAAGGGCAAACTATAAAAAGAACTTTTATTCCCTTGATGCAAAAAAGGAAATCGTGTTCCCGTATGATTACCGGAAAGAAATAATCAACTACAACACCTATTTCATTATTTCAGCATTGAGCCTGCTCTTTATAAGTTTTTGCCTCGCAGTAGCATTCTCAAGGGAGCTGATAATACAGATAAACCTCCAGAGGCACACGATGAAAAAAATACTGGAAGGCAGCGAGACACTTTCAAAAAAGATAAATATTATTCAATTCGATGAAATCGGGAAGCTTACCGATATAATCAACACATTCATGGACAAATTCAGGATAATACTTGAAAATGCATCCCACAGTTCCGATGTCGTTTCGGACTCCTCAAAAAGCCTGGATTCCAACATATTGAATGCCTCGTCCGCCATCCAGGAAATGGTTACATCTATCGCCCAGATCACCAGGAACACCCTGCATCAAAAAACAATAGTTGACGAAACAAACGCCAAGATACTGAGGATCAACGGCAACATCGAAAAAATATCGGGAAACATAATCGAACAGTCCAACTTCGTGGAAGAAACCGCCAACGCCATGACCGAAATGGCATCGAGCATTAATTCCGTAGCCGAACTGACCATAAATGCCAACAACCTTGCCAACAGCCTGGTCAATATTGCAAACACCGGTGTAATGTCCGTGGAAAAAGCGATAGACGCAATTGAAAAAATCGAGGAGACATCGAATCATGTGAGGGAAATAGTCGACATCATGACCGATATTTCCTCAAAAACGAGCCTGCTTGCAATGAATGCGAGCATCGAGGCTGCCCATGCCGGAGAATACGGCAAGGGCTTTACCGTCGTGGCCAATGAAATAAAAAAACTGTCGGAAGAAAGCGATGAGCAGGCAAATCAGATCATCCTTTATATCAAGGATATGAATGAAAGGGTAAAAAACGGCGTCGAGCTTGCCGGAGAATCCGCAAAGGCATTCAGGAGAATCAATGAAGATGTACTTACAACCACTTCGCATATAAATGAAATCACAAATGCAATGAAGGAGCAAAGAATAAGCACCAATGAAATTTTATCAGCCATAGGCTCGGTTTTGAATGCGACGCAAAACAACAAGGATGCAACGTTTGATTTGAAGGATCAGAGCCTGGAAATAAAAAAGCTCATGGAAAATCTTTCCAATGTCTCGATCCAGATCAATACCGCAACAGAGGAGCAAAACAAAAGCAACAATGAAGTGATTGATCTGATAAACAGGGCAAAGGAAATTTCAAATATCAATCTTGAAGTTGTGGGGAGGTTAAAATCATTACTGAACATCTATAACCTTAAAAGTGTTAAAGTCTGAATTAATTTAACAGGAGGATCATTTTATTATGAACGAGATAAACGATTGTTTTATCGATAAAAATCTGGTGCATAAAAAAAACAGTGAAAATGTTTTTCTGTATAACCTCAGAAGGAAGATACCTCATGCCATTGAGCGGAGCATTTTTGAAAACAATCTCCTGCCCTTCCTCTGTGAAAACGGCAAAAGAACAATACTTGATTATTACAAGCTCATATCATCGGATAATTTCCCGGTAGATATTGAAAATGATAATGAATACTATGTATTGAAAAACTGCATGCTTGAACTGGATCCGTCAATCGTAGAAGGTGCGGATTTGGATGAAGAT
>JBJKSS010000479.1:0-11848 GCA_046703745.1 Spirochaetota bacterium | reverse complement strand
GATAATTTTCAACCGCAACCATGATATTGCCCAGCATTTTCCCTATCTGGCTGCCGTAATTGATTTTTTCCTCGTCTGAAATATCGGGGTTAACCGCTTTGGCCCTCATATCCGTTATTTTTGTAAGGGTATCTTTTTCGTAATTCATGTAGGTTTTTACCGAATTCACAAGGTTGGGAACAAGGTCGTACCTTTTTTTCAATAGGGCATCGATACTGCCGAAAACATTTTGCGCCTGGTTTTTCTTCCCGATCATGGTATTGACCATTATTATTATCAAAAGCAAAAGGAAAACCCCGGCGCCGGACATAAAAATAACAAATCCCATAAACACTCCTGTTTCTCTGAAAAATTTAATATCAACTGATTTAAAAAATTATAACCCATTTCAAATATTTGTCAAAAATATCCTGCCGTTTTAATTTATTTTGAAAATATAATCATAAAACTGCTATATAATTATATTTATGAAAAAAATTTTCATCAAACGGATTTATGCCGCTCCCGATAAAAAAGACGGCAAAAGAATTCTCGTTGACAGGCTTTGGCCCCGCGGCATATCAGGGGAAAAAGCGAAAATAGATTACTGGCTGAAAGAAATCGCTCCGAGCAGCGCTTTAAGAAAATCATTCTCCCATGAAATCGGAAAATGGGAGGAATTCCGCAGCGAATATCTGAAGGAGTTAAAAAAATTGCCCGCAGGTATTATTGAAAAAATTTTAGCATTCGCAGAAAGAGACGATATCACTCTGTTATTCGCAGCCAGGGATGAAGAGCACAATAATGCGGTTGTCCTTAAGGAATTCCTGGAAAAACATATCCTGAATTAGGGCTAAGACTCATCCCGGCAAAGCAAGATTCCTGCGGCGGACCGATCCCATTATCTCGATAAAATAATACGGATACCTCGAATTCTTCTTGAATGGAGAAAAATTCACAAATTAATCCA
The DNA here is from genome assembly GCA_046703745.1 of Spirochaetota bacterium. GTDB lineage: Bacteria > Spirochaetota > GWE2-31-10 > GWE2-31-10 > JAFGQB01 > CAZHHK01. The sequence continues at coordinate 10,899 of JBJKSS010000479.1, read as the reverse complement.
TTTACAATGGATTGATTTTCAAGTATAAATTATGGATGAAAAGAATCAAGCTCCTGCCAGCGGAAGTTTATTCCAGGATAGCTGCCGGTGAAGTGATAGAAAGACCCTCATCTGTAATCAGGGAACTGATAGACAATTCAGTAGACGCCGGTGCAAGGGAAATAACCGTCAGGGTTGAGAATGCAGGCCTGAAAAAGATCACCGTGGCTGATGACGGCGGCGGCATTTTGAAAGACGACCTGCCCCTTGCATTCTCAATGCATGCGACGAGCAAGATCGAGTCGGTTGACGATCTGGCAAGACTTTTCACCATGGGTTTCAGGGGTGAGGCGCTTCACTCCATACAGACTGTTTCAAAAATTACCATTACATCCAATACCGATGCAAGCGGCAAATCCCCGGGGTACAGGATATCAAATTACGGGGACAAACCCTTGATCCCTTCGCCTGTTGCATTCAACAGGGGCACGAAGGTTGAAGTAGAGGAAATTTTTTTCAACCTGCCGGCAAGGAAAAAATTTTTAAAATCCGAAATCTCCGAGTGGAACAGCATTAAAAAAACTGTTGCGGCAAAGGCCCTGGCAATGCCTGACATTTCATTCAAGATGTACAACGGCAATGACCTGGCGTTTTCGACAAAAGGGAACGGCAATTTCCCGGATGCATTTTTTGATATCTACAGGAACGAAAACAGGTTTGAAATTTTGAAATATGAAAAAAAAACCGGCGCGAATCTGGAGATTGTGCTTTATTATTCCGAAAGTGATGTTTTTTTCCAAAACCGGAACTACCAGAATATTTATGTAAACTCCAGGCCCGTTACGGTCAGCTTTTTTTATGCTGCAATAGACAGCGGCATGCGAAGCCTTGTTTCGCCGGGAAGGTTTCCGCTTGCATTCGTTTATGTCGGCGTAAACCCGGGGTTCATCGATGTTAACATACACCCTGCAAAAAAGGAAATAAAATTCCTCAACCAGAATGAAATATTTACCGCCATACAATCCTGCATCATGGAAGCATTCAGCATGAATATCAACAGGAACATGGCCGGCATTGCGGACTCCGGAATGGATTCTTTTGGGGAAAATCCTGGTCAGAACGAAATAAAATTTTATCACAGGGAAAACCAGAAAGAATATTTCGAGGATTACTACAACGACGTAGTGGTGAAGAATGAAGAACGGATCGTGCCCGACCGGCCGGGGAGGGATTATACAATACTCGGCGTTGCATTCGACACATACATAATAGTGCAGGAAAAGGGGAGGGTGCTGTTTATCGACCAGCATGCGGCTGCCGAGGCGATCCTCTTTATTTATAAAAAAGAAAAACTTCAAAAGAACAACGAGAGCGAAAAGCTCCTCATTCCGATTGTCGTCGAACTCGACAACTACGACGAAGACACGGAAGCAAACATCGGCCTTCTCAACTCAAACAAATTCAGCATGGAAAGATCCGAAGGTTCATCAATAGTTATCAGGGAAATACCGGCGATACTTTTAAAAAGAAAAAATTACGACATCGCCGTTGAAATAATCAAGTCCTTCCTTGAAGATCACCATCCGTCCGGGAAGGCCGATATATTGAGCGGCATATTGATTGAAGCCTCATGCAGGGAAGCCGTGAAAAAAGGCGACAAACTCACGCTTGTTGAAACGGCGGAGATCGTTGATGAATATTTCAGGCTCGGCATAACCAACTGCCCGCACGGCAGGCCCAGCCATTTCGAGGTTACCCATGAGAGCCTCCAGAAAATTTTCCAGAGAAAAAAATAACGGCAGGTTAAATTACCTGCCGTGCCCGATTTGAAAAAAAATCAGTCGATTATTTTAACATCATTATCCTTGATGAAATCATCAAGTGAAACCGTTTGTTTTTCAAAATAGGATATGCCGGTAAAAACGCATCCTTTCCGCCCATGAAATAATCGGCATCCCTGTAAAGCAGGTGTTTGTGATTAGGATAATAATAGACAAACGGCCCGAATGTAAACGGCGAGGTGTGAAGGAACACATCGTTTTTATTAATATTTTTATCTATAAATTCCTTTGCCTCCTTCATTGGGCCGTTGATCCTTTTGCTTTTATTCTGAATGATCTGCGGCAAAGATATGGATAAAATCAAAATGCAAACCACAATGGTCATTATGCGATTTTTCAACTGGCTTATTCCGAAGGCAACGGTTAAGAATAAAAGTCCAAGGATAACAAAAGTATATCTCGGATATAATAACGGCATTGTTGTAAACGATAAAATCATTACACTTAAAATGACAAGAATATATGTGCCGAATGCAAGAAGGATCATTTTTATTTCATCTCTTTTTTTGATTAATCCAATCAAGATGCCGAAAATCGAAATTGCAAAAACTATCAGTATATAAATTATCATCATTCTCCCGGCAGGAGTCACCATGAACCTGTTGTCAAACGGATAAAACAGAACCTTCAGAATCACTACAAGGTTTACAGGATCAATAAATCCCGTATCATGTATTCCCGATATCTGCCTTGAAAGGACAAAAAGCCATGGAAGGTAGGCAATTATGATTATTCCCGAACAGACGAAAAACGCAGCGAGTTTCTTCCTGTCTTTGAGAATGATCCAGAGCATGATCATGAAATAAATAATGGCTGCCGCGATCAGGGCGTAATTGTGTATATAGCAGCATGCAAGGCCCATCAAGCAGAATAGCGCCCAATGCATTCTCCTTCCACCGGTTGCGGCAAGATATCCATAGAGCGCCGTTCCTGTTACAAAAAAACATGCCCAGGTGTACATCCTCGCTTCCTCTGCCATTGCCGAAAAAATCGGGATCATGAAAATGAGGAATGAATAGATGACCCCTGTTTTATTTCCGAAAATTTTCCTCACAGGCCCGAATCCCAAAGAAGCAAGTGCAAGAGCGCCGAGCACAGATAATGACCTCAATGCAAATGCGGAATTACCGAGGACCGTCTTGTAAATTTTCAGCATGAAATAATAAAGCGGCGGATTATTGTCGGTAAGAAGGATTCTCAAAATGTCGGTAAACGAATGGTTCGTAATTGCCGCTGAAAACGATTCGTCATACCATATCGCCTCGTGGGTGATGCCGTAAAAATAAAGAATGATTCCAAACACAAAAAGCAAAATCCATGAAAGTGCAATCAGTTGCGGTTTAAATTTATTCATCGTTAGCGATGTCTCCTTTCAATATGGTTTAAATTACGGCCGCAAATCAAGGTGGTACTTCCGAAGTACCACCCCCCACTTCAAAGGCTCATTAATGGAGTAAAAAGGCTCTTTCATGACCCTTTTGGTGTCATTAATGAACCTTTGAGGCTCTTTGTCCTCCTTCCGGGGCTCTTTAATCAGGCAAAAAGGTTCTCTAATTAGCCTCTAAGAGTCTTTAATTTACTCCTGAAGCTCATTAATGAGGCTCAAAGGCCGGTGAGCTTAGCCCGGCGGGCGGCCCGTTTGCAGATCATACCCTGATCTTCCTGATGTTCATGTTCTTGATGTCCATCCTGCCGAGTTTGTTATCATTGGCCAGTTTTAAAATTTCTACGATCCATGAAAAATTTCCCGATTTTGAATCTTATTCAAACTCGAGGACGCCGCTGAAAAAAGGGAGCATCTTGTTTTCGATCCTTGCACCATTTTTTCTGTCCTCTCCGTCGGCAGTGCGAGCTTCATAAACCGCAAATTCATGCGGAATCTCATTATTCATTAATGAGACTGACAGATTTTTTGAATCCTCAATATGTGTATCATTCAAATAATCACCTATGAAAGCCGGACAATCGATTACTATACCTTTCAGCTTAATAAGATTATCATGATAGGTTTTTATCCCGTCTTCAATTTTTACTGTGCCATTCTTCCATTTTGATTTAACTTCTTCATCAACAATCAATTTCCCGTTTATCCTTTTATATGGAAAATCAAAAAAAGGAAATCCTGCATTCGGATTTGGGGCCAATTCAACACCGAAGGCAAATATCAATAGTTTTTCCCAGTATCTGGGCCAGTTAACATACTCCTGTGAAGACCAATTTGTTTTACAGGTTATATATTTATCTGTTAAGTATTTTATATCAGATTTATTTTTAGCTTCTTTTCTCAGTTTATCCAGAAGGTCTACCATATTATTGATATATTTATCGTTAAAAATTTTTGAAAATCCTGAATAAGAAAAAGATTGCAAATAGCAAGAGCAAAATATTTCCGGATGCTCCATAGCGATCCTAAGTGCGGCACTTGCGCCGTCCAGATTTCCGGCAATGCCTCTTGAGCCTGAATCAGGAATGGTTCGAAAATTCCTGTCAACAAAGCCCACTGAATCCTTGAAAACAAAATCTTCCCACCTGCCTATCACAGGAGAATTAAGATAAAAACTCCCCCCGAATAAATTTTTTTCACTGATTATAACAATTATCATTTCTCTCCTTAAATTTGATTTCCTGTTTGCTTTATAATTTTTTATTTCATTCCTGTTTTTTTTAGATTTATATTCAACTATTCTCTTCAAATCATCAGACCTTGCGTCGTCATTCAATGCAATGGTAAATTCACTTTTCCAATAATCAAACATGTTTTCATTGCCGGGAAAATTACTCAAAAAGTAAATAACGGGGTACCTTTTGCCTGAAGAATAATACGAAGGCGGAAGGTAAACCGCAATGTCTTGTGTTTCCCGATCACCGAGAAGGCTGCCTTTAAGTGAAGGGGCAGGAATTGATTTTACGATAAATTTCCCGGCTTTATCGTTATTGCAACTTAACGAGATTGTGATAATGATTAATATTATTGCCAATCTATCTTTCATTTTTCCTCCTGATCTATTTATCAAATCATTTTTTTTCTGCCAAAACCCTGACAATTTCTCCGGCGAACTCTTCCGCTGCTTCCGGGCCGCTGCCAGTTATAATATTTCCGTCGACAACAACTTTTTTATTAATGATCCTTGCACCGTATTTTTCCAGGAACTGGTTATCGGAACTAACAGCATTCCTGCCTTTCAACAAACCGGCGCTTGCCAGAATTTTACCGGCAAGACAGATGGAAGCAAGCACTTTACCTTCTTTCAGTGCGTTGGCCGCTATATTATGAACAGCCGGATCATCGACATATTCCTTGATGCCGGCCCCGCCGACAAACACGACGGCATCATATTCGGAAATATTGATATCCTTCAAAACCAAATCAGGTTTTATTCTGATATCGCTTCCGATTTTTGTCACATCATAGCCTTTTGCTTCGGATAATGCACCTGAAGCAATGACAACATTAAATCCGGCCTTTTCAAAAATTTTTTTCGGAATGATTAATTCCGGTTCATAATAGCCGTTATGGGCGACTATCATTACGATCCTGTTTGTTTTGCCGAATAAGTGAAAAGCAGGAATGATTAATAAAACCAGAATCAATAAAATTATTGTTTTTTTTTGTTTGTTCACTTAAAAACTCCTCAATGAGAATTATTATTAAATTAATAATTCAAATTCCCGTCGTATAACAGTGCTAAAATTTAACTTTTGTTAATAAAGTTGACTTTTAAAATCATTAATACTAAAATTATTCCATAAAATCCGGATTTGAAAGCAGTAAAATGTTCAAGAACAAAATACAATTTAATTTCTTTTCAAAATTATTCCTCTTCTTTGCCCTGTTGACTATCCTCATCATAGGAGAATCAATATTTACAAATGAATTATTCATTGCGGTTTTCAAGAAACAGGCGGAAGAAAAATATACTGAAACATTGATAGCGGTAAAAAATGATATTGATACAAAATTAAAGATATCGTTAGGCAAAATTGAAGAATTTACTTATTGCTATAAGGATAATCCATACAGAAAATTGAAGAAATCGTCAAATCCATTAAGGGATTTCCCAAGCGGAATGGGTTCAGGGATACCATTTTTTGACAAGTATCTTGTTTATGATCAAATGGACAAAAATATTTTTTATTATAATGCAAATGCCGGTACTGTGACTGGTGATTATTTTACCAAACCGGAGAATGATTTTTTCAATTATCATTACCCGAAACTGGATGTGGGAGAATTCAAACTCCACCCCGGAAATTTTATACCATTCTATATGCATTTGCCCAGAGCAGTTAATTTCAGAATAGATAAGAATAATTTCGTCAAGGTCATTTTGTATATTTACCCTGATCTGGAGGTGAAAGGAAATTATTTTCTGGTAAATATCGATGAATTAAAAATCCGCATCAATATGCTGAATTTCCTCAAAGATGACGGCAGCGAAATAATGATGATTGATGCCGACAGAAATGTATTCTCAAGGGCAGGCAAAAATCCCCAAAATATAAGTCTGACACAGGACTTTCTGAAGAATGAAAAAAAATTTTCACACCTGTTTTCAAATAAAACTTCATTTACTTACCGGGTCAATGGAGACGACAGATTCTATATACGGCTGGAATCAAACAAATCAAGTTTCAGGAAGTTTTATTATTTGATTTCAATACCTTACAAAACCTTATACAGGCAATCCGCAATCTACAGGAATATCTCCCTGGCAATAAATTTACTGACCCTTGCACTGGCATTGTTCATCTCATTTGTAATGAGCAGGAAGCTTTATCATCCGTTGAAATCGGTTATTTCCCTTTTTAACTCCGGTGATAATTCTCCTGAAAAAGATGAATTCGGATTCATCAAAAAAAACGTCAGAAAACTTTTCAATGACAGGGAAAAACTTTCGGAAAGACTCACATCGGCCATGCCGATTATAAGTGAGAATTATCTTTATAACCTGCTGAATGAAGATGCCAGGAACATTGACAGTGATGTCATGAAAGTGCTTCGACAAAAAAACATTGATTTCAAATACCCTAACTTTGCCGCTGCAATATGCAGGATTGATTTTAAAAAAGAATTCCATGAAAAATCTGGCAGGGAAAATAAATTGCAGGTATTGAACCGGATATACAAAACGCTTAAAAAAGTTTTCCCGGAAAATTTTGTTATATTCATTTTGTCCGTTATTGAGAATGAATTCTGCATAATTATAAATCTACCCGGCATTATAGCGGCAGATGAAATCGTAAAATCACTTAATAAAATTCACGAATTGAATGATTTCAAACAGAGCCATCTTGAAATAACAACGGGGATAGGACATATCCATTTCGGATTTCAGGGTTTGAAAGATTCGTATCATGAGGCCTGCAGCGCGGTTAATTCCATTCAAAAATTCGATAAAAAAAGAATGAAAATTTTCACAAGGGATGAATCTGGTTTCAACAGGTATTATTCAATCGAAGACGAAAATCGATTGATGAATTTCCTGTATTACGGCTATGGTGAAAAAGCAGCGGCACTTTTAAAAAAAATATCACGAAAATACAGGCTTGAAAAAACAACAGCCGAAGTGATTAAAAAATTATATTTTCAATTCCATACAACCGTGCTGACAGCCTTAGACAGAAGAAATATTTCCGAAAAAGAAGTAATGCAGGAAAATTATTTTGATGTTGCCGCATCCGAAAATAAAATGGAGCCGGAAAAAATTTTAGATTATGTTTATGCATTAATAGACAAAATGTCAGGTTTAAATAAACTCAACAACAGAAAAAAAATTAACACAAAAGAGATAATAAGTTATATAGATAAAAATTATTCAAATGACATTTCTTTAAAAAATATCGCCTCACAGAGCGGCACATCGATGCATTATCTTTCAAGGGTTTTAAAAGAAACATTAAACATGACATTCCAGGAATATCTTAATAATTTGAGACTCTCTCATGCAAAGCATCTTCTGAATTGCACTGACAAAAGCATCGAAGAAATATCAACAGATTGCGGATACAAAAACAGGCATGCACTCATAAGGATGTTCAAAATCCTCGAAGGCATAACCCCGACCGAATACAGAACAATGCAGAATGGCAAGAATTGATCCGATCCCGATCCCGATTATTTCATCGGGATCGGGATGTTTGATCCTGGATCAAATTTAGCTTTATTTATGTATAAGGCAATAATTTAATCATCATAAACAATGGACATGCAGATTATATATATGCGTCAAAAAATAAAATCAGGAAATTGAGGTATATCTGTAAACTGTATTCGAAGGAACTTGTCTTGAAAAACTTCATGGGCCTGCCTGCGAATGAGATTTTGGAAAGGATGATAGAGTTGTCCATATATACCGAGGAAAATTTGAAGTAAAATCAGCGGCTAAATATCGGCCTGTCAACGCGTTACATCCATCGATCGATATTTTGGATAGACAGGTGCATATCCGGCATCGATCTTCCCATATTTCATATCGATCGATTGATGCTCCATGTCCATCGATGGATATCCAATATCCATCTTTCCATGTTTTATATTCATCCATCGATATTTTTCATAAATAGATGGATACCAGGCATCGATCTGTTTATGTTTAATATCCACCGGTTAATATTTCGTACGAACACCCGGATTTGAAATATTGACCTGTTTATTTAACGTAAAATATAAAAAAGCTGTCTTTAAAAAGACAGCTTTCATAATTAAAAAAATGATTTTACTTTTCATTTGCCAATGCTGCATCAACCCTTTCGGCAGCCTTGTCAAGATAGTTTTTAACAGTGTCATCGTTATATTTGCCGTTGACATAATCTGCCAGCACATTCTTGAATTCATCAACGATTGCCTGTTCGATGGATCCCCATACACCCAGTGGAGGATATGCGGTTGCATAGCTTAATGCAGTTTTGAATGCCTTGTAATCTCCCTGGCTGTAATACGGATCATTGTATGCATTAATTTTTACGGGCAGCATAAATGACAGGTTTTTGCAATAATCAACAAGGTTGCTTTCATCAAGCAGGAAATTGATCCATGCCTTTGCCTGTTTCTGCATTTTTGATGCCTTTAAAACAGCAAGATTTGATCCGCCCGAGAATGCTCCCTTGCCTTTTGGTCCGGCTGGAGGTTCAATAACGCCGTATTTAAGGTTAGGATTGTCATGTTTAATACCTGCTATGTTATATGGCCCCATGTAGCACATCGCAACATTGCCGTTTATGAATGCAGCATCCGCCTGCGGCTGATTGTATTCGGCACATGCATCCGCTGCCAACCCGAGCTGGACAAGGCTCACATACCATTTCATCGCTTCAATACCGGGCTGCTGGTTGAAAACCGCTTTCTTGTCATCAGCCGACAATAATGATCCGCCGTCTTGATACAGAATGATTGCCCAGTTATGAAGCAGGTCCCATGCCGTTGTTCCGGCAATCGCTATTGCGGTGCCTTTGCCTTTTTTGGCAATGATTTTTTTGCCCACCTCTATTAATTCATCCTGTGTTTTCGGAGGTTGTACCCCGACTTCGGCAAATATGTCCTTGTTGTAGAATAAACATCGTGTGTCTGCAAACCATGGCACGCCATAGTATTTGTCCTTGTAGGTGCATGATTCCAGATTTGCCTTCATAAAAATATCCTTGCCGCCGAATTCAGCGATGTTCAATTCCGACAAACCGCCTGTTGCGGCAAACTGGGGGTTCCATGTTGTGCCACACTGCATAACGTCAGCGCCTTCTCCTGTTGCCAATGCAGTTGAAATCCTTGTCCAGGCATCACCCCAGCCGACTTCCTCAAATGCAACCTTGGTTCCGGTTTTTGCCTCGAATTCCGCAGCCTTCTGGTTCATCCATGCTGTATGCACATCGTTGGGCGCATTTGGCATTGCCCAGAATGTTATGTCCCCGCCCATCTTGCCGCACCCGGTAAGGATGAGAAGTATGACGGTAACAAATGACATAAAAATTAGTCCTTTGTGTTTCATAAAAAACTCCTTTTAATATTTTATAAAAACTATATTGATTCCCGATTACACGGGAATAATTTTTTATTTATTAAAAAGAACCGGATTTGAACTCAAGTGCAGCCTGTGCCATCAGGTTCATGTGAATTTTTATTACAAGGGACTAATTCACTCGGGTAACAGTCAAATCCGGCGCTTGACAAATTGCATCCGATGTAAATCAATCCACTTGATGCAATCCATGTATTGATTTAAACCCGAAAACGTCGGAAAAGATAGTCAGAAATATTGTCTTTTTGTAATAAATACTGAGAAACGACTGTCAAACATATTGCCTTTTTGTAATAAAATTTGTTATATTCTGAAAAAATGGATATCCCCATGAAAAAAATCAGGAAAAAATATTTTATAAAAATATTTTCGTTCTTCGCTCTCCTGCTTGTCCTTGTTTCACTGGTTTCATTCCTGTCATCAGGTTATTATTCCTATGTGCTTGAAAAAAATATCGACCAGAGATTTTTGAGCTCTCTTGTCAACCTGGGGTCGGTACTGGATTCTACGGTATTGCAGATGGATAAGGAAATAAACAATTTAAGATGGGATAAAAAATATGACAGGTTTTACGAATCAAGGGATACTGAAAAAGATTTTCCCCACGGGCACCCGTTTTTCGGAATAAATACCAGCCGTGATGAAACAAATTATATTCACAGCATATTTTTTATGGATATTGACAAAAATATCGTCATAACCGGAAATAGCGTTGAAAAAATATCCAGTTTTCTTAATGAGCATATTCCGTATGTAAAATATGATTTTTTCCGGGACTATGGGGGCCAATACAGTAATATAACAAATATCTCAAGCACTATTTATCTGAATACAGGCATACTGAACCGCAATTTCGACATGGTAATTCCAAAAATTCTTTATTTGAATGGCAACGAGAATTTTTTTTCATACCCGGATTATAAATATTATTTCCACAGGAGCAGGAAAAAAATACTTCTTGTCAACATAAATGAAAAGTATTTTTATAATTATCTTGTTAAATACAATCTTACAAAAAACAGTGAACTTTGCATAATGGATTCAAAAGGAAAAGTCATATCAAATAC